>NZ_DBUF01000006.1:0-233 GCF_002307755.1 Acinetobacter sp. UBA1297 | reverse complement strand
GCCTGTGCTTCATTATTAGCTGAAGCAGGAGCTAATGTGATGATAGCTGATCTGAATTTAGAGGCTGCTCAACAGACTGCTGAGTACATTAAAGAACAGACAGGAGGTGATATACGCAGTATCGCATGTAATATTCTCAAGGATAGTGAGCTAGTAGGAGCCGTTGAAAGCACATTAGAAGCATTTGGGCATATCCATATACTGGTCAATAATGCTGGCGGAGGCGGAGGCGG
>NZ_DBUF01000023.1:0-42923 GCF_002307755.1 Acinetobacter sp. UBA1297 | reverse complement strand
TTTTTTTAATTTTTTTAAAAAAAAAATAAAATATTTATTGTATTTTAAAAAAATCCTAAAAAAGGGTTAAAAAATATAAAACTTAATGAATATTCAAGAAGCTTGTTTTGGCCTATAAATATTTTAATATTTAAATTTCTTTTAAGGGGATAACTATTAAAAAAAATTATTTAACCTTATAAAAAAATAGAACTTTTTTATTCTTATATATTCAATTTATTCTTAAATTAATCGAATAAAAAACTGTGGGGATAAAGAAAAAGGGCAGTTCAGCCCTAGTTCTTATAAGTTTTATATTAGTTAACCCATCAGATTATGATAAGCACTAAATAGAATCCAAAGAATCACAAGTGCTACAATTGGCTCAAGGACTCGTGCCCATCCAGGCACAAGTGGAGTAGACTCTGCAGTCGATTGTAGTGCCTGTACAGGCTCCTGATGAGGGCTCTCTTGAATATTTTGCTGATTTACCATTTGATTAAACTCCTTCATGGTTTCTTCTAATGATAACTCTTCTTGCTCAATTGGTTTAGAACCTATCAAATCAGTTAGCTCAGTTGTTGCCCAAACCCAGTCGTCTGCCTGTCCGGATAAATGTTCAATTTGTCCTAGTAAGAGTTCTTTTAGTCCTGAAGGTCCGAAATTCCCCGTATCATCTAACTGTTTAATTTCAGAGAACTGTACTGATAATACCTGTGTAATCGCATCTTCCAGCTCAGATTTACTTAAATTGGACTGATTCTTAGGGCAGGTGGTTAAATGCCGGGCGATTTCCTGTATATACAGCTGATCTTGAGTACGAATTTCTTGATAAACCTTATTGGCATCATAACGCCATAAAGTAATCAGCTTTGCTAAAGCAAGCGTATTAATTTCACAAATATACTTTTTTCTTTGGTCAGCTGGGTATTTTTTAAGCAGCTGAGGCTTTTGAATTTGTATTTGCTCAGCGAAATATTGGACTAAATCAAAAGCCATGGTGAACTCCCTAATTTTTTTAATCTAAAAGTCTCAAACTCGGTTTTTTCTTAGGTGAATCAGTTGTTTCTTGTTCAGCAGATTTTAAAGTATCTTTTTCTGTTTGGGTATCTGGATATTCTGCTGGATCGAAAAATAAGCCCTGACCATTTTCACGTGCATATAAGCCTAGTACTGCCTCAATAGGAACATAGAGTTCGCGAGATGCGCCGGAAAAACGTGCAGAGAAAGTAATAGCCTCATTACTCATATGAAATTGATGTACTGCATGAGGTGCAATATTAAGCACAATCTGTCCGTCTTGAACAAACTGTTCTGGAACCATCGCTTGAGGATGGGTTGCATTGACCAGCAAGTGTGGTGTTAGCTGGTTATCACAAATCCATTCATATATTGCCCGGGCCAGATAAGGACGGGTAGGGGACAAGTTAAGTTCTTGTTCAGTCATAATCGAGCTCTATTGATTAACTAGAATTTCATTAAAACGGTTTTTTTCTTGCTGGGTCATCGATTTGACAAAAGCAGGACGGCTAAAAATACGCTGACAATAAAGCAGGATTGGCCGGCAATGCTGTCTTGGCAGTTCAATTCCCATAGATTTTAACCGTATAAAAATAGGTGCCAGCATACAATCTAATATTGTAAAGTTTTCAGACATAAAATAGGGAAAATGTTGAAAAAGCGGAGTTAATGAAACCAAGGTATCTTTAAGCTCCTGCCGTGCCTGTTTTTGTTCTAGCTGGCTCAATGTGTCGCTATGGCATAGCAGGATGTCTGCAAGTCTGAGCCAGTCCTGTTCAAGACGCCAGATATATTGACGCTGCTCTGCACGCTGCATAGGTGCATCCGCATAAAGCTTATTTTGTCTATAGCGATCATCAATATATTCAGAAATAATGACTGTATTGAAGAGCTTAAGATCTTGTTCAACCAGCATTGGCAAGCGGTTATAAGGATTCAGGCTGGCTAGGTCTTCATCTTCATGATCAACCAATACCAGATGGTATTTAATCTGTTTTTCAGCCAGTACCAAGCGAATCCAGTGTGAGCGGAAGTCATCTGCATGACTATATAACGTAATACCCTGTAGTGGTGTATTTTCCAAAGACATAAACCAGCAAGAAGCAAAGTGGATAAATTAGGATACTAAAATTCAACCTAAAAAGCACGAACCATAAAGGACTAATCCTATTAAGACGGGATAGATTATAAGAAAAATGACAGGAGTGGGATAAAATGATGATTAAATTAATGCTATTAATATTTTTTATTATGATCGGGGTAATTAATTACTATTTAAACAAGTCATTCTGGTGTCATGAAGGAATCTGGGGTAAGGATGTTCATGAGCAATAAAAACCTAATCGTCTGCTTTAGAATAGAGGGATGAATCAATAAAAAAGCCCTGATAAAAACCAGAGCTTCTTTGACCGATTCGGTAAACGAATTAACGTTTAGAGAACTGAGGACGTTTACGTGCTTTACGTAGACCAAGTTTCTTACGTTCAACTTCACGAGCATCACGAGTTACGAAACCAGCCTGACGAAGAGACGGTTTTAGTGTTTCGTCAGCAGCGATCAGTGCGCGGGTAATACCGTGACGGATTGCACCAGCTTGACCACCGATACCACCACCTTTAACAGTGATGTAAAGGTCATATTTTTCAGTAGCTTCAAGAAGCTCTAAAGGCTGACGTACAACCATACGAGCAGTTTCACGACCGAAATATTGCTCTAAAGAACGGTTGTTGATCACGAGTTTACCAGTACCAGCTGATAGGAAAACACGTGCAGTTGCGGTCTTACGGCGACCTGTGCCATAGTTAGTAGCCATGTGCTGTATCCCTTAGATATCCAAAACTTGTGGCTGTTGAGCAGCGTGTGGATGCTCGCTACCAGCGTACACTTTCATCTTCTTGATCATTGCATAACCAAGAGGACCTTTTGGCAACATACCTTTAACAGCTTTTTCTAGAACTGCTTCAGGTTTGTGAGCGATTAACTTTTCAAAGTTAGTCTCTTTTAAACCGCCTGGGAATTCAGTGTGGCGATAGTATTTCTTGTCAAGTGCCTTGTTACCAGTTACTTGAACTTGCTCAGCGTTAATCACAACGATGTAATCACCAGTGTCAACGTGAGGAGTATAAGAAGTCTTGTGTTTACCGCGTAAACGACGAGCGATTTCAGTCGCTAGACGACCAAGAGTTTTGCCAGAAGCATCAACAACGTACCAGTCGTGTTGTACTTCAGCTGGCTTCGCGCTGAGAGTTTTCATTCAACCACTACCTATTATAGTTGGTTTGGACAAAGAAGCTGTCCAAACAAAAAGGAGACCGAATTCTACCCGATAATCAGGAGAACCACAATAAAAAAATCGAGTATTAGGCTTCTAATGTTACGCTTTAAATTATAAAAAGAGAAGGTTGTTTACTGGATCCTTCTAAAGCAAATTTGTATAAAGATATCTTAGTTAAAGAAAGGTAGGCCTTTTTAAAAATACGGCACTAAATTTGTGTGAAGTGCTTGTACTTCATAAAGAATGAAGGGATTCAAAAAGGGCTAGTCAGTTTATAGTCTGTATTAGCACTATATGACGAGCCCTAATATTTTAAATATTAATTTTACTGCTGGTATTCTCTATATCTATAGAGTTTTAAATAAAATTGATGAAGCTATAGAATCTTTTATCTGGAAGCTTCTTTATTTTAATAAGCATAACGCTGCTACATACAATTTAAGACCCTATACAATGCTCTCAGCTGTACAATATAAATTAAAGATGATTAGGTCTGAAGTTAATCATCCTTAAAACTCAGGAGTCGTTAAGTATGCTGCCTTTATATGTGACCAGTGGTGAGCCGGCAGGAATTGGTCCAGATATTTGTCTCAGTTTGGCAGAACGTATGGATCGACGGCCGATTGTTATTCTGGCTGACCGCACATTGTTACTCGACCGTGCGGAACAGCTGGGCTATAGCCTTAAACTGATAGACTATACAGGACAGCAGCAAGCTTGTGTTCCCGGTGAATTATATGTCGAACATGTTCCTCTAAAAGTACCTTGTAAAAATGGTGAGTTAAATCCCCAAAATTCAGCATACGTACTTGAGCAGTTACAGCGCTCGGCGGCTTATGCCATGACAGGAAAAAGCGCGGGGGTAGCGACTGCACCTGTACAAAAATCTGTAATCAATGAAGCTGGAATAAACTTTAGTGGCCACACTGAGTACTATCAGGAGTTTGCCGGGGTAGAGCGTGTAGTGATGATGCTGGCAACCAAAACCTTAAGAGTGGCACTGGTCACTACTCATTTGCCCTTGCGTGCTGTTCCCGATGCCATTACAGAAGAACGCCTGCATCAGGTGATCAATATTTTGCTTCATGATTTAAAAACTAAATTTAAGATTGAGCAACCGAAGATTTTGGTTTGTGGTCTAAATCCGCATGCAGGTGAAAATGGTTATCTGGGCCGTGAAGAAATTGAAGTAATTAACCCGGTATTAGAACATTACCGTGCACAAGATATTAATATGAGTCTGAGCCTGCCCGCTGATACATTATTTACGCCAGAAAACCTAAAAGATGCTGATGCTGTTTTGGCCATGTATCACGACCAAGGACTACCTGTGCTAAAATCTCAAGGTTTTGGTGAAGCCATTAATATTACATTGGGTTTACCGTTTATTCGTACTTCAGTTGATCACGGCACTGCATTATCGCTTGCCGGAACTGGTCGGGCAAAAAGTTCAAGTCTGCAGGTTGCGGTTGACCTGGCGCTTGAGTTAGCTCACTAATTTTTGTTGGAAATCGTTCTATGTATCATATTAATGCCCTAAACCCTAAAGATGAAGGGCATAAGGCGCGAAAACGCTTTGGCCAAAACTTCCTGCATGATCAACGGGTAATTGAAAAAATTGTACGTTCAGTCAATCCTCAGCCGGGTGATAATATTGTAGAAATTGGCCCTGGACTGGCTGCGTTAACTGCACCTCTTATTGCCGAGTGTGAAGCACTGACCGTGGTGGAACTGGACCGTGATCTTGCAGCAGGTTTGCCTGGACGGGTACCTTATCCTGAGCGTTTGACCATTATAGAATCCGATGCATTAAAATATGATTTCAGTCAGCTTTTTAAAGAAGGTCAGCCATTACGTGCAGTAGGCAATCTGCCTTACAATATTTCTACGCCATTATTGTTCCATCTCCTGGAGTTCGGCGATAAAGTCAAAGATATGCATTTTATGCTGCAAAAAGAAGTTGTAGATAGAATTACCGCTGAGCCAAATACTAAAGAATATGGGCGTCTGTCAGTGATGATTCAGTATTATTGCAAGCCGACCTATTTGTTTGAAGTGCCACCCGGTTCATTTAATCCACCACCAAAAGTGACATCTGCAGTATTTCGTCTGGAACCCTACAAAGACAAACCGATCGTAGCCCAGAATGAAAAGGCTTTGGCACGTTTAGTTTCGCATGTTTTTACCCAGCGTCGTAAAACTCTGCGTAACAGCTTAAAAGGAATGCTGGCAGAAAATGGTTTTGAAAAAGCCGGGGTTAACCCGATGGCGCGTCCGGAAACATTGACACTTGCCGAATTTGTTGCTCTTTCTGACAATATGGTGAACTAAGATATGGCAAAACGCTATAACTATATTATCGGAGACATACAGGGCTGTTTTGAGGCTTTAAAAGCATTACTCAAGCATATTCAGTTTGATGCTAGCCAAGATTTTATCTGGTTTGCTGGTGACATTGTCGCACGTGGTGAAAACTCACTGGGTGCATTGCGCTTTGTCAAAAAACTGGTTGAGAATGGGGCAGCAGCTACAGTTCTGGGAAATCATGATCTGAATCTTTTGACCTGTGCCCGTGGTTTGAAAGAAACCAAACCTAAAGATAAAACTCAGGAAGTGATTGATGCTATAGATAGTGACGAGCTGATTGACTGGTTACGAAAACAACCCCTGTGTCTATTTCCTGACGAGAAAACAATACTAACCCATGCCGGCGTGCCTTGTATCTGGACCGCAGAACAGACTGCCTGCTTGGCCCATGAGGTGGAGGCTATACTGGCTCATGAAGATTTTACAGTATTGGATGACTTTTTAAGCGCGATGTACGGCACAGAACCAGACACATGGTCAGATAAATTGCAGGGTAATGCGCGTTTACGCTGTATTACCAATTATTTGACCCGGATGCGCCTTAGCAATGCGGAAGGCCGTCTTGAGTTCAGCTTCAAGGATTCTTTAGATGACCCAATGCCGGCAGGCTTTCAGCCCTGGTTTGAATTTGATTCTAAAGCCGCAGAAACACATCAGGTTGTATTTGGTCATTGGGCAGCCTTACAGGCTAAGACTGTCAGTACGAATATCCAGAATGTTGATGGAGGCTGTGTCTGGGGAAATCAGCTGGTTGCATTTCGTCTGGAAGATCAGCAATTATTTAAAGTCGATAATCCCTGCTTTGAATAAGAGGCTTATTCTGGTTTCTTGATGAGCAATATGCTAGAAGAAATTGTTAGAAATAATCTATAAAAAACCACTCGGTATGAGTGGTTTTTTAATGAAAAGATTTTATAGATTAAATTAGTCCTGACGAATCCAGGTCTGATTACGCCCCAAAGCAGAAACGCCAACATAACCACGTAACTGAAGACGTTTACCATTCGAACTCAGTTTGGCTTTCATACTGTAAATTTTTCCACTTAAAGGATCGATAATACGGCCGCCCGTATAGTTTTCACCTTCAGTATGTTTTAGACCAGTTAATACATCCATACCAAGAATTGGTTTATTGGTATAAGGCGCTGGACAATTTACACATGTTTCTTTAGGTGTATAACCTGGACGTGGTGTAACTTTGATAATACGCCCAGTAAATGAACCATTGGCTTCCTGCCTGATCTCAATCAATGCTTTAGATGAGCCAGTTTTATCGTCAATATTTTTCCAGGTCCCCGAAATATCCTGTGCAAAGGCTGCACTCGACAATGCGGAAAAAATGATGGCGCTGGCAAACTTAATTTTCTGCATCATTCAAATCCTTTTTGTATGAAAATGATCACAAATGTTATAGTAAGGTTAAACTTTAAACTCTTCAATCTTTATTTATGATTACCAGGTCACATTTATTGTAAATAAAGCAAGAATGTTGGAAGCCAGATTGCGGTAAATACACCATTGACAGCCATTCCAAATGCTGCATAACGACCGGCAACCTGTCCACGTTGCCAAGCTTGAGCTGTACCAATTGCATGTGCTGCTAGCCCCAGTGCAAGGCCAGATGCCCGTTCATCATTAATGTGTCTCAAGAGCAAAGGTGAAAAAGCAGCCCCAATCACACCAGATAGAATTACAATCAGGGTGACGAGAGTTAAAGGTGCATGTAACAAGGTAGCAATGTTCAGTGCAATTGGTGTTGTGACTGCCCGGGTTGCAAAAGCTAAAACAGTGGATTCAGACATGTGCAATAAATAAGCAAGAGTCATGGGTAATGCAACCGCACTAACACTGGCAAAGACCAGAATGCCGACCATTGATTTTAAGGGAAGATCGTCATAACGCATGGCCGCCAGCGGGACAGCTAAAGCAACAGTTACATAACCCAGCAGTCGATTAAAAATTGGATTGACATTCTGCATGTAATCTTCATAAGGCTGCTGAAGCAAGGCTAGCAGTCCGACCACAATAAACATACCAAAAACCAGTAGGGGAACCTGAGGAAATCGTTGATTCAAATATTTTGCACAGAAGTAGCTGACTGTAGTCAGCAAAAAGCCAAAAATAATCATGAGCATCGTTTTTATTCCTTATAACCAGCGTTTTGCCATTTTTGCATAAACCCATAACGGGAACAGGGTACTGATCACCAGCACTACCAGAAATAACGGAATATCTTTACCCATATGTATCAGCATCATAAGTGAGCCGGCACAGATGGGTAAAAAGGCAAAAGCGCTTTCTTTCATGATCTTATTATTGGTATCCACCAGACGGTGTGGCAATTTTTTAAATCTACGCCAGATCAACAGGATAATCAGCAGGCTGATCAGTCCAGTCAGATTACCCAGTTCAGGATGATTCCAGATTGACATGACCCAAACAGCAGCTTCACGGAAGATAACAATCAGGGCAAGCGTACCTGCCCAAGCGGCCCAGTCTATATTTTTAATTCGGTCCATGTCTTATTCAGCTTTTTTAAAACGTTATTTATCACGTTTTAACCTATCTGGTCCCTGATTTCAAACTCTTCCAGTGGCCGTTTGAACTGTTGAGAGTTCTGACCAAGTATTTCATCAATGGGTAAATGAGCTTGCTTGATCAGTTGCTCGAGTTTGTGGGGGGCCATATTCACAGTCAGATGAAGTTGACCTTCATCATCATAGGCTTCTGATTGGATCACATTCAGAGCATAAAGCTGTGTACGTAGCTTGCCATAAGCAGGCTTGAGGACCAGTTCAAATTGTTGGAGTTGGCCCATGAGACATTCCTGAACAGCCTGACGTAGCAGTTCAAGTCCCTGGCCTGAATGTGCCGATACATACACCCGTTCCGGCATGTGCGGTTTGGCATAGATAATTTTGGCTGCTTCACCACTTACATCGATCTTATTGTATACGCGCAGTACAGGTACATCAGCTCCAATTTCTTTAAGCACTGACTCTACGGCATCAATCTGTTCCATCATATCAGGGGTGCTGCTATCAATCACATGCAGCAACAAAGTCGCTTCCAGTGTTTCTTCGAGCGTAGCCTTAAATGACTCTACCAGAGAGTGGGGCAGGTTACGTACAAACCCTACCGTATCAGCCAGTACCAGACTGCCAATACCATCCCATTCCAGTCGCCGTAAGGTTGGATCTAATGTGGCAAAGAGCTGGTTAGCCGCATAGACTTCAGTATTTGCCAATATATTAAACAGGGTAGACTTACCGGCATTGGTATAACCCACTAGTGAAACAGTTGGAATAGCAGCTTTCTGACGTGCAGCACGACCTTGCATGCGGGTCTGGCGTACTTTTTCAAGTTTGTCTTTTAGCTGGCCCATACGGATCCGCAGTAAGCGACGGTCTGTTTCTAGCTGTGATTCCCCCGGACCACGCAAGCCGATCCCGCCTTTTTGTCGTTCTAGGTGAGTCCAGCCACGCACCAGACGGGTAGACAAATGTTCAAGTTGTGCCAGCTCAACCTGCAGTTTACCTTCATGAGTCCGAGCACGCTGTGCAAAAATATCCAGGATAAGGCCAGTCCGGTCAATGACACGGCACTGCATGACTCGTTCGAGGTTACGTTCCTGTGCAGGAGACAGGGAATGGTCAAAAATAACCAGATCAATCTCTTCAGTCTTGACCAGTTCAGCAATTTCTTCTGCTTTACCTGAACCAATAAAAAGTTTTGGGTCTGGCTTAATACGTTGTGCAGTTACATGGTGTAGGATTTCAGCGCCTGCTGATTGAGCTAAAAGGCGAAACTCTTCGGTATCGATATCTTCCAATAACTGGACCGAAACACTGACCAGGATTGCTCGTTCACCACCTTGATGTCGCTCAAAATATTCCACTAATCTGTAGACTCTCTAGCATTAAAACTTCATTTTAAATAAAAGCTGTATCCTACGCGAGCTTAATTAATTAAATTCGGTAACAAGCTTTAGATCATGCTGGAAAAGGCCTGAGCTGTTAAGATCATTCCACCGGCATACAGAATTGACCAGCCTAAAATAGTTTTTAAGGTAGAAAACATTTCAATATGTTCTACAGGGGGCTGCTGCTGGTTAGATACTTTCATCACCTTACCTCTATTTATTAATCCGATGAATATATAATATTTGATTGGATAAAATAATTAAAATTGAATTTTTTTATCCTTATGTTCGGTTTTTATCATCAATGCAAGGAGTGCTTTAAAAGTATAGAATGGAGCTGCAATTGAAATTGTTAAAATATGATCAGTTTTAGTGATAACTCTATGTCTCAGCTTTCCACTCAGCCTGTGCCGGTCTCCGGGCTTTCTAAAATCTGGCTTTACAGTAAAAAAATCGTCACGGGTATAGCACTTATCATAGAGGGCTTTTATCTGGTTTATCGTCACAGGTTATATAAGCATCCTAATAAAGTAGAAAATACCCGTTATGTACAGTATTTCTGTCGCCGTCTTGGCGAGGTATTTAATGTCGAGGTGCGGATTCATGGCACTATTCCTCGCCAGCCAGCACTTTGGGTCAGTAATCATATTTCATGGTTGGATATCGCAGTAATTGGTTCAGCAGCACGGGTATTTTTCTTGGCCAAGGCCGAAATTGAACAGTGGCCAGTGCTGGGTAAACTGGCTAAAGCAGGCGGTACGTTATTTATTAAACGGGGTTCTGGTGATTCAACCAGAATTCGTGAGCAGCTTACCGATTTTTTGAAACAGGATATTCCGGTTCTATTTTTTCCTGAGGCCACTACATCTGATGGCAGTTATATCAAGCGGGTATATGGACGTTTGCTGGGCGCTGCACTGGCTGCACACAAACCGGTACAGATTGCGCTGATCTGTTATGTTAACCAGCAGGGAAAGTTAGATACGATTGTTCCGTTTATCGATGATCTGACTTTTGCTGAACATGTGCGCCGTGTACTTGAAATGCCACCTGTTACAGCCCATCTGATGGCTTTACCCGCTATTTCAGTAGAAGGCCATACGCTTGAGAGCTTAACTGCTGAAGTCCAGCAGGCTATGGTCAACGGTCTGGCCGAACTACATCAGAATGTTTTAAAAACTACTGCTATATCTTAAATTGAATAGCTAATTTAAAAATAAAAAGCTCGGTCGTCTGAGCTTTTTATTTTCTGTTCTGAATACTTTACATAAAGCCTTCTAGAGGTAACCAAGACAGGGCCTTAATGCCGGCACGTTCCCACCATTTCATTCGTGGCTCTTTATGATAGATCTTTCCACCTGGCTCTTGTGACTGGAATTCCCAGGTCAGTTTATTGTTGGCATCTAAAACCAGTTTATATGCATATTTTTTAAGATTTTCATCCATAGTTTTATGCACAGCGTTCGCCAGTTGAGGACTGTTAAGAATGACTCCAATTTCAGAGTTTAAATAGGCTGAACGGGGATCAAAATTAAAAGAACCAATAAATACTTGTTTTTCATCTAGTGCCATCATTTTGGCATGCAGGCTGGAGCGGCTGAGTCCTTTCATGCTGACTTTGGCTTTTTTTGAAATCTCCTGATTCACTTCATTTAGTTCTTCATCCGTGACAGCAGGTAGAAACTCATAAAGCTGTACACCATTTTCGAGCAACTGTTGACGGTACTTGGCATAAAATGCGTGTACAACGGCGACGTCATTTGCTGCATAAGAGTTAGTAAGTACCCGAACTTTAATACCGTCTTCTGCTAGCTGGCTTAGCATTTTCGCACCTTGCTTTTCAGGAACGAAATAGGCCGAGATCAGATCAACACTCTGTTCTGGTTTATCCAGATATTTTAATAACTGAAAATTGAGTAAACCTTCCTTTTTTGCTTTTGCTTTAATTTTTTCAGGTGGATCTTTAACGACCTCCGCTTTTACCCAGTCAAAACCAATTTTATGATAAAGCCATTCATCAAATGCTTTAGAACGGTTCGTCAGATCCAGATAGTTTTGTACACTCACTTCCTGATTATGGATGTCGAGCTGACGTTTTAAGCTTTCATAGCGTAAATGATGCCGCTGTGCACTGACAATTTCCTTAACCGGATAGGCATAATCATCATTCCAGTAGTTATCAAAGGAATGCACAATATCATCAACTGCTGACCCCACCAGCATGACATCAACATCTGAGAACTGATAGGTTTCACTAACGTTATAGTACTGGTTGCTCATGTTACGTCCACCGATCAGGGCAATTTGGTGGTCAGCAATAAAACTTTTATTATGCATACGCCGGTTGATGCGTTTTAGGTCAAACACCATGTCCATGGCACGGTATTTCCGGAAGCGATACGGATTAAATAGTTTAATTTCAATGTTTTTATGTTGTGATAACGCTAAATAAATTCCTTCCATGTTCTTGGCATTGTTATCATCTATCAGGAGCCTGACTTTAACACCGCGGTCTGCAGCACGAATCAGGGCATGCAGAGCCAGTGCACCAATCCGGTCGTTGTCCCAGATGTAGTATTGCAAGTCTAAAGATTTTTCAGCTTTATCGATGAGACGTAGACGTGCTGCCAATGCTTCAAGTGGATCATATAGCACATGGTAACCAGTCAGGCCCGGATTCTGTTCACGTAGTGGTGTAACGATCTGCGAAAGGCTGGTTTGGCTTGCATCAATATCATGGGCGTACTGAGGAACCTGAGGCATTTGTCGAGGTAGCGTGGTACAAGCCGGAACAGTGAGCAGTAAACTGCAGCTCGCTAATAGCACAGCGCCAGACGAAGATTTCAAAGATCGTAAACGCATAAATAAGAGTGACCGATAGGACAGAAGAAACCGTAGCAATATGCTTACGAGTACAGAACTGAGCTAGAGTATAATTGGGTCGTAACAAAATATAAATATATAGCCCATTCGGGGCGATATGGATCAGAGATAGAGTATGCTGAAACTGACATCCCTAGTATTTTACTTTTATCTGAGCTTTGGACTCATTGCGCTTTGGGCAGTCTCTCAAGCCTGGATCAGCCAGTCGCGTACCGAAACGATTCATCCTTTTAAAGCTTTTGTGCATCTATTGGCTTTCTATCTTTCTTATCTGCTTTTTCCCTTATTCTTTTTTAGCCTGTATGCAGGCTGGAGTGGTTATTTCAATATCCATGAAGCTGTATTTGTCTTTCTTCTCAGCAGTGTGCTGATCTATGCACGTTTTATTGAGCCTCATTTAGTGCATGTACATCGGCACCAGTTCTCTTTAAATCCTGAAAAACCTTTCCAAAAACCGGTTAAGGTTGCTCTGGTTGCTGACTTGCATATAGGTTTATTTTCCGGACATGAACGCCAGCTTAAGATTATTGTAAATAAAATTAATCAGGAAAATCCTGATATTGTTGTGGTTGCCGGAGACTGGACATATGAACCTGAAAACCAGCTGGCAAAAGAACTTGAGATGTTGCGTGAGATTAAGGCACCCGTATATTCGGTGACCGGCAATCATGACGAACAGTATCCGGGACCGCCTATTCAGGAATTATTACGACACGCATTAGAGAGTAACAATGTCATCGACATTGAGGGGAAGATTGTTGAATTTGATGAATTCCGACTGATTGGAGTAGGTGACTTGTGGGCAGGTAAAACAGACATGCGCTTACTTCCAGAGTTACCTCAAGACAAGCCTTGGTTAATTTTGTCGCATAATCCGGATACAGTAGATATGGTACCTGCTTTACCGACACGTCCCCTCATGCTTTCAGGCCATACTCATGGTGGACAGGTCGAATTGCCTTGGGTAACCAACTATATTATGAAGAAAGTCTCGATACTGGGGCATAAACGCGGTTTGTACAAGCACGAACATGCAGATGTATTTGTAACGGTAGGGACTGGAATGGTTGGGGTACCTTTTCGTTTTCGTGTACCGCCAACTATTGATATTATTGAATTAATTTGATGCAGGCAGATTCATCACCTGATATAAAAAAGACGGGCTTCTCCCGTCTTTTTTATAACTGCTTCAGCTTAGATCTGGTTATTTACATCTTCATTTTTAGTTTCACGGATTAGCATAAACGCAATCAGTGAAAGAATAGAAGCGGCTGAGAGATAATAACCAACTGCTGCCAGACCATAATTTTCAGCCAGTTTAGTCGCAATCAGCGGTGCAAATGATGCACCGAAAATACCTGCGAGGTTAAATGTTAAAGCAGAACCGGTATACCGTACTGAAGTCGGGAACAGCTCAGATAAAACCGTACCAATTGGCCCATAAGTCATTCCCATAATTGCAAGGCCGGTACATAAGAACAGGAATACGACCAAGGTACTACCTGATTCCAGCATGGAAGAAAATACCAGACCAAATAAGGCAGCCGCTATACATACCCCAATAGAAGTAGCTTTACGGCCAAACTTTTCTGCAAATACTGCAGAGAGTGGAATAAAAGCAGCAAAACATAAAGTTGCAATCAGTTGCAGTTCAAGAAACTCACCCCGTGAATAACCTAACTGTGTTGTGGCCCAGTTCAATGCAAATACGGTGGTTAGATAAAAGACAACAAAGGTACAGATCGCAGCCACAGTACCTAAAACCAGCATTGAAAAGTGCTTGGTAAACACTTCTTTAAATGGAATATTAACTTCTTTCTGTTTATCAAGCACCTTCTGAAAAGCAGGGGTTTCATGTAATTTCAGTCGGATATACAGACCTACAATAACCAGTGCCGCACTTGCAATAAAAGGAATACGCCAACCCCATTGCAAAAATGCTTCTTCAGACATCAGAGCGCCTAGGAGCAGAAATGAGCCAGTCGCCAGAATAAAGCCAATTGGAGCACCAAGCTGAGGAAACATGCCATACCAGGCACGCTTGCCTTCTGGTGCATTTTCAGTAGCCAGCAATACTGCACCACTCCATTCACCCCCCAGCCCCAAACCTTGGCCCAGACGGCAAAGTGCCAATAATAACGGAGCTATAATACCAATCTGTGCATAGGTAGGTAATAAACCAATACAGACTGTGGAGATACCCATCGTCAGAAGGGCAGCTACCAGTGTTGCCTTACGGCCAATCCGGTCACCGAGATGGCCAAATAGTGCTGCACCAATTGGGCGGGCAATAAACGCAATAGCAAAAGTCGCTAAAGACTGGAGTACTGCCGCGCTACCGCTTCCTGCCGGAAAAAACAGGTGAGGGAAAACAATCACTGCGGCAGTCGCATAAATATAAAAATCAAAAAATTCAATCGTCGTGCCGACGAGGCTCGCGAATAAAACACGAGCCTTAGAGTTAGTCGCTACTTCGGTGGTAGCAGCTGTAGTAGTTGATGACGCCATGGGTAACCTTACACTTCGTAAAAATAAATATTAGTTTTAAAAGCGTAATCTTTTTAAAAAAGGCGTAATTTCTTAAAAAAACAACGAAAATTAATCCATTAATCTCGTTCAGGGTCACTGAAAAGTGAGTACAAATGAATTAGATTACGTAAAGATAGATCGCCAGGAAGTGTAATCCTGCGCCTAACAATACAAAAATATGCCAGATAGCATGAGTATATCTTACTCTTTTTAAGGCATAAAACAATGCACCAATCGTATAAGCCAAACCGCCTGCAATTAAAAGGGTTAAGGTCTGTTTTGACAGGTACTGCCGCATGTCATCCATAACTAGCAACGCCATCCAACCCATCAACAGATAGGCCAGCAGGGAAATCTTTTGAAAACGGTGAATAAAAATTAATTTAAATATTGTACCAATACCAGCAATGACCCATAAGGCAATAAGCAGGTTATGTGCTTTAGTGGTAGGCAATGCAATACTTAAAAAAGGCGTATAAGTACCTGCAATGAGATAATAAATGGCTGTGTGGTCCAGTTTCTTGTACCAGAATCTGCGCTGCTCGGTTCTGGAAAAGTGATATAACGTTGAACTGGTGAACAGTAATACCATGCTGCCTGCATATATCCATAATCCAATCCACTGACCAGTCGGGAGATCACTGCCTTTTATGACCATCAGGACACCGGCGATCACGGCAAGTACTGCACCGACTGCATGGCTATATGCATTAAACTGTTCTTCTCTTGGATGATAAGATTCCGCAAGTGGAGAAGTCATAAACCAACCAATATATTTAAAAGTACAAGTGTATATTAATACAGTTTTGCTTTTCAGGTAAGAACATTTAAAATTATTACTAATTTATCCAGGATTCTTTCCATGACATCTCCTGAAAGCTTTTCTGAACAGGAACAGCAATTTTTAAAAGAATTTCAGCAATCCCTTGATTTAAATCATTTTGAACGTCTGATATTAAGTCAATATCAAGGTAAGCTTGAGGGGCTGCAAAAGATTACTTTCCGTCTGGTTGAGCTACAAAATCAAGTAAAACTCTCTGGGCTGTATCATTATCAGACTCAAGATGTCACAAAAAACTATACTCTAGAAGAGGCGGTGCTGCACATTACATCTCTGCTTCATGACTGTAAACAGGCTAACCTGCTGATTGCATCTCATGAACTACAGCTGAAGAAAAACAAGAAAAAGGTCATGCTTACCCGTACAAAAAGAAAAGACATAATCAGCAAAGATACACCGCTTATTAGTCATGACCGGGAAAAGCAGCGTTATGTTGCACAAGATCACCTATTTTTAAAATATTTAGGAATTACCGATGAAAAGGCCCAGATTATTCCGAGCATGGCGCGTAAATGGAAACAGATTAATAAGTTTATTGAAATTTTCTCAGGTGCTTTTGAACAGATTACTACACAAGATAAAGTACGAATTGTTGATTTTGGTTCAGGCAAGGGCTATTTAACCTTTGCTCTATATGACTATCTGCAAGAGCAGAAACAGAAATTGCCTTTAATTACCGGAGTAGAACTGCGGCCTAATCTGGTCAGTTTCTGTCAGGAAATCGCACAGAAATCTGGATTTGAACATCTTGATTTTTTTGAAGGGGATGTGCGGACCTATCATCCTGAGCATCTTGATGTCATGATCGCCCTGCATGCCTGCGATGTGGCAACCGATTTTGCCATTCATACCGGTATCCGTTTAAATGCATCCATGATTATGTGTGCACCATGCTGTCATAAAGAATTACGCCCTCAGCTAGAAAGTCCTGAGGTTCTCCAGCCAATGCTACAATTTGGGATTCATGCCGGACAACAGGCCGAGATGCTGACAGATACTATCCGTGCCTTATTACTCAAAGCTTATGGCTATGATACCAAAGTCTTTGAATTTATATCTTTAGAACATACCAGTAAGAACAAAATGATACTCGCGACCAAGCGCAAGAACTTCAAGCAGCCTGACCAGTCTGTACTGGAACAGATCAGGGCTTTAAAGGAGATGTATGGTATCCGCAAGCATTCTCTGGAACTGTTGTTAAATGATCAATGGGATCAACAGGATATTGGCTGCAAATGTTAACCTGAAAAATCTGTTCAGTCTTTAACTAAGCACTAGTGCACTGTAAACCAGAATGAAATAGCGCAAAACTGAAAATATTATAAAAGCCTTGGACTATCTCAAGGCTTTCCACGCCTCAATAGCCTGCAGACCCACATCTAATCCCACTTCATAGGTATATTGCAGTTTTCGTTTATCCTTGCAGAGCCGGTTAGCAAGCCGTTTGTCATCTGGTGGGCAGATTTCCAGAATCTTTTGTGTCACCGGTGCAGTTTGAGCCTGTCGAATGAACTTTACCGACTGATTGTAGCGTTCACAGCGTTCTTGCAAACTTAAGGCAAATCCTTGATTCTTTTTAACTACATATTTTGCCAGAAACTGGTCACCCTTACTGCTGGCTTTAAAATAGTTTTTTGGCCGGGTACGAATCACCATTAGTTTCGTAACATCAGGCTGGGCTGCTGCCCACTGTATTGGCAGGGCATCTGCTACGCCACCATCGAAGTAAGGTTCACCATTTACCAGGACGGGTTGACGGGTCAGTACCGGAATGGAACTAGACGCACGTAATCCGTCGAAAATGTTCTCCTGACTGGCACGTACATATTCAGCATGGCCATGAATCGCATGAGTCAGAACCATATAAAAATCTGGATTTTGCCTGAACAGTGCATTCTGATCCAAAGGTGATTCCTGTTCAACAACATCCCACATCCACTGCATGTCTAGCAGATCACCCCCTTTAAGAAAACGACCATAATGGATGAACTCACGGCGCAGGGAATGATCCAGATAAATATCAATATTCCTTCCTATCTGGCCTGCAAGATAGTTGGCTACATTGGTTGAGCCAGAAGAAACCCCGATAAATAAACTGAAAGGATTAAAATCATGTTTTAAGAAAGCATCGAGCACACCACAGGTGAAAGAGCCGCGCATACCGCCGCCCTCTACTACAAGTGCATTACGTGTTAAATCTGTCATATGCTTTTAATTCATCAGTTTAATGAGAATGTTCCTGATCACCGTGGCTATGTTCAATATGTTCGCCCGGAGCGGTTGAGGTTTCAGTAGAGGGCTGATCCGGCTGCTGAGTTGCATTAGCCTTTTGCTGGTTAGCCTGTGCTGCCTGCATGGCTTCAGGTGACATGACCGGTGCATTTTTAAAGGCATGCTGCTGAGTATTTTTTTGCTGCTGACTTGGCATATAGTCTGGCTCATTGGTTACAGCCAGATAAAAAAAGCCCATAAAGAAACAGCCTAGAATCACGGCAACAATCAGTGCTTTCCAGCCCCATGGAGAATGCTCAGGAGAAGAATGATCTACCATAATAAATATCCAAAGTAAGAAAAAATACTGACTAAACTGGGTATAGTTATAGCATAAAACTGTCAAGAAATAGACTGGGGATTTCTAATATACTGAAAATGAAAAAAGAATTTTTTGTTTAAAATATAAAAGCTAAAAATGGTTAAATATGAAATGTCTACATGAGAAACAAAAAAGACGCGCAATCGCGTCTTTTTGTTCTGATCATTAAGCAGCAATTGGTAGTCCAGATTGTGCATGTTGTCTTAATCGCTGTGGTGGAGCAAAACGCTCGCCATATTCTGCAGCCAGCTGTTCAGCACGAGCCAAGGCGCGTTCCAATCCGTACTGGTTCAGGTACTGTATGGCACCACCGGTCCATGGTGCATAACCGATGCCAAAGATAGAGCCTACATTGGCATCGACTACAGATTCCAGCACACCTTCCTCTAAACAGCGTAATGTATCTAGAGCCTGAACAAAAAGAAAGCGTTCAATCAGCTCCTGCTCTGGTACTTCCTTATTTTTATTCCAGCGGCTCAAGCCTTTCCATAAATATTTTTTACCTTGTGCCGGATATTCATAAAAACCCTGACCTGCGGCTTTACCCTTACGGTCAAATTCATGAATCATAGTTTGAATCACTTCATCAGCCGGTGTCAGGGGTAAATCTTGACCTATGGCCTGTAATGCTTTACAGGTTTCTTTTGCGACATGCTCGCTTAAAGTCAGTGAAACTTCATCCTGAATTGCGAGCGGACCGACGGGCATACCTGCCTTAAGCGCTGCCATTTCTATACGTGCCGGATGGATTCCTTCAGCCAGCATGCGCAGACCTTCCTGTACAAACTTGCCAAACACCCGACTGGTAAAGAAACCACGACTGTCATTGACCACAATAGGAGTTTTACCAATCTGCTGCACAAAGTCATAGGCTTTAGCCAGTGTGGCTGCCGAGGTCTGCTGTCCCTTAATAATTTCGACCAGTTGCATTTTGTCGACCGGACTAAAAAAATGCAGACCAATAAACTGCGCAGCATTACGACTGGCCTGTGCCAGATCAGAAATGGGCAGGGTGGAGGTGTTTGATGCCATCACACCCGTTTCATTTAAATAAACTTCTGCTTGCTGAGTAACCTGTGCTTTAAGCTGTTGATTTTCAAATACAGCTTCTATCACCAGATCACAACCTTCCAGGGTGCTCATATCAGCTGTAGGATGGATCAGCTGTAAAATCTGGTCACGTTTTTCAGCACTCATACGGCCTTGACTGACTTTTTTATCAAGCAGTTTCTGGCTGTAGGCTTTACCCTTTTCAGCATTTTCTATAGATACATCTTTGAGTATTACTGAAATTCCTTTAATTGCAATTGCATAGGCGATTCCTGCTCCCATCATGCCAGCGCCTAAAACAGCTACCTTTTTAGCCTGCCACTTTTCATATCCTGCCGGACGGCTAGCCCCTGACTTGATGGCATTTAAACCATGCCAGAACGTTCCGATCATATTTTTAGACACCTGTCCGGTGGCCAGATATGTAAAAGCGCGTGAT
Organism: Acinetobacter sp. UBA1297; assembly: GCF_002307755.1. Taxonomy (NCBI): domain Bacteria; kingdom Pseudomonadati; phylum Pseudomonadota; class Gammaproteobacteria; order Moraxellales; family Moraxellaceae; genus Acinetobacter; species Acinetobacter sp. UBA1297. The sequence goes on along the minus strand of NZ_DBUF01000023.1, from coordinate 23,025 downwards.
TCAATCGTAAGTGCAGTATCAAAGTCGACTTGTGCACCTTCAACAGCTGCTGCCAGAATCGCTTCAGGGGCAGGGTAGCAGCCTTTCGTTTTATCAGTCAGTATGGCTGGAGCAATCGCCAGCATTTGGGCAACCGCAGGGTGTTTTGGATCTCCGCCCGGAATCTTGAAGCCTTTAACATCGAAAGGCTGCTGTGACTGCGGATGAGCCTGAATCCAGTCAAAGGCCTTTTGTAATAGTTCTTCTTCATGATCTGCCGTATCATGAATTAGACCCAGTGATAAAGCTTTTTCTACACCAAACTGTTTTCCTTCAATTAAATAAGGCAGGGCAGTTTGAATGCCCAGCAGTCGGATCATCCGGACAATACCTCCACCTCCCGGTAACAAACTCAAGGTCACTTCAGGTAAGCCGAATTTGGTTTTAGAGTCTTTTAAAGCGATACGGTAATGGCAGCCAAGTGCCAGCTCCCAGCCACCACCTAAAGCTGTACCATTTAAACAGGCAACCACTGGAATACCCATAGTTTCGATATAGCGTAAATCTGCTTTGAGTTTTTGTACCATATGAAAAAATTCAGTTGCCTGTGCCGGTGTGGTAGTCACCAGCTCGTCAAGATCTCCACCGGCAAAGAATGTTTTTTTGGCTGAACGGAAAATAATACCTTTTACTTCAGTTTCAGCTCTGAGCTGCTGAACAACTTTATCTAGCGATTCACGGAACTCGGCATTCATGGTGTTAGCTGACTGGCCGCTGGAATCTAGGGTCAGCACTACAATCTGGTCTGTATTCTTTTCGTATTGAATTGCGCTCATGTTATTCTCCTTATACGCGCTCGATAATAGTAGCAATTCCCATGCCGCCGCCGACACATAAAGTCGCCAGGCCACGTTTTTTATCCTGACGCTCCAGTTCATCCAGTAAGGTCCCAAGAATCATGGCGCCAGTTGCACCTAGCGGATGTCCCATTGCAATTGCACCGCCATTGACATTTACTTTGGCTGGGTCAACCTTGAGTTCATGAATAAAGCGCATGACCACTGCTGCAAAAGCTTCATTGACTTCAAACAGGTCAATATCATCAATACTCAGTCCAGCCTTTTTTAGTGCTTTACGTGCAGCAGGTGCTGGCCCGGTTAGCATGATCGTCGGATCGGTGCCAACCAGAGCAGTCGACAAGATTTTAGCTCTAGGTTTCAGATTCTGTTCTTTCACTGCTTTATCAGAGGCAATCAGTACCAGTGCAGCGCCATCAACGATACCAGAAGAGTTTCCGGCATGATGTACATGATGAATCTTTTGTGCTTCCGGATATTTTTGTAGGGCTACTGCATCAAAGCCCATTTGGCCCATCATTTCAAAGCTCGGATTAAGTTTGGCTAGCCCTTCAGCCGTGGTATTCGGCTTGATAAATTCATCTTCTGCCAGAATGACAACACCTGCTTTGTCCTTAACCGGTATTACAGACTTTTTGAAATAACCACTGGCCTGTGCTTGTGTAGCTTTCTGCTGTGAATGTAGCGCAAAGTGGTCTACGTCTTCACGGGTATAACCGTCCAGTGTAGCAATCAGGTCAGCTCCGATACCCTGTGGCACAAAACCACTGTGTAAATTGGTTTCCGGGTCAAGTGCCCAAGGTCCACCATCTGAGCCCATCGGTACACGTGACATAGACTCGACACCACCTGCCACCACCAGATCCTCCCAGCCAGAGCGAACCTTCATTGCCGCCATATTGACCGCTTCAAGGCCTGAAGCACAGAAGCGGTTAATTTGTACACCGGCAACGTCATCATTCCAGCCCGCCGCGACAGCTGCGGTTTTGGCAATATCTGCCCCTTGGTCACCTACAGGCGTTACACAGCCCAAAACAATATCATCAACTTTAGAAGTATCAAGCTGATGACGATGCTGTAATTCGTTGAGTAATCCGGTGAGCAGACTGATCGGTTTAACTTCATAAAGTGAGCCGTCTTTTTTCCCTTTTCCTCGCGGGGTGCGAATGGCATCAATAATATAAGCCTCGCTCATAATTTTTCCTTTTTATATTGAATGACTGGTTTTTCTAATTTTTGAGTGTACTGCAAAGCAAACAGAGTGCAATGACGAGAACGAATCAGGCTAAATGTTGGTTTTTGCCAATACTGAATATAAATAATTATAAAAAAGCCCAAGTGTTTACACCTGGGCGGAGGAAAACTCGGAAATTGAGTTAAGACTTAATGATAACCATGTAATTGGCGGTACAGACCCGGGGTGACACCAGTCCATTTCTTGAAAGCGCGGTGGAAGGTGCTGGTTTCACTAAAACCGACCTGCTGTGCAACATCTTCCAAGGTTAATTCCGGATTAAGCAGCAGGTGAATGGCAGCATCGCGGCGTAAGGCATCTTTAACTCCCTGATAACTTTTACCTTCTGCAGCCAGACGGCGGCGCAGGGTCTGCGGTGACAGATAAAGCATGGAAGCAACATCGTTTAAGGTTGGCATCTCTTCGCCAATCTGGCTCTTTAACACATCACGAATACGCGATGTAAGAGAATTTACATTTTTGAATTTCACCAGCAGTTGTGCTGGCGCAGTTTTCAGGAACTCTTCCAGTGACTCATCATTCTGACGGATGGGCAGGTCCAGATAGTCGGCAGCGAAAGTTACTTCAGTACGTGGTGCATCAAACTGCATGACCGGCGCAAAAAATAGCGCATCATATTCATCTGCATGGGCAGGGCGGGCATAACCAAAATGTACCCGTTCTAGCGGTATGCGGCGTCCGATCAGCCAAGAAGCCAGACCATGCCAGATCATCAGCATACTTTCAGTAATAAAGTGGTCCGGGTCCATACTTTTAGGAATTAATGGCACCAACCGTGCTTCATGCTTGTCACGCTCTAGCGTAACTGACCATTCATCACCAAACAGCTTATAAAACTGTGAAGAAAGTTCTAGTGCATCACCGAGAGTTTTGGCATGTATAATCAGCTGGCACATAATGGCAAAGGTGCCGAGCCGACGTGGCTGTACGTCAAAACCGACGTGTTCATCCTGAGTGACCATCCATAGCATTTTAATGAAACGGGTGTACTGTTCAGGCGAGATACGAGCTTTCGGCTGGCGTAGCAGTTCGGCCTCGATACCGACATGTGAAAGTAAGGTTTCTACATCCATGCCGAGGCGTTTTACACCAGTCAGAGCCGCATTGACGAAATGGATACTGATCGTATCGCGGCTCATGTTAAATCCTTCAGTCTCTTTTATGTTCACGTGTGGTTGACCTAAATGACGCTAAAAATTATTTAATTGGCAATTTACAATAGGTAGACTACCATTTTTACATGATAAATTGCCGAAATGATCAAGGTAAATGGCTGAACATGACATTGTTTACCCGATTTTATCTTTTTAAGATGAAATGAAACCTTATCTGGATAAAACAATAATGACTACCCCCTTAAATGGACTGAAGGTACTGGATTTCTCGACTTTATTGCCTGGACCTTTTGCCAGTTTGTATCTGGCCGATCTTGGTGCTGAAGTTATTCATATCGAGTCTGCAACCCGACCCGACTTGATCAGGCTTTTACCGCCTTATGCTAATGGACAGGCAACTGCACACAGTTATTTAAACCGGAATAAACAATCAGTAACTCTGGATTTGAAAGATAAGACCAGTATCGAACTGATCAGGCAAAAAATAAGTGAATTCGATATTGTAGTGGAGCAGTTCCGGCCAGGCGTAATGAAACGTTTAGGCTTAGACTATGCTGTACTGGCCGAACTTAATCCGCGACTGATTTATTGTTCAATCACTGGCTATGGTCAAGATGGTCCTTATAGGGACCGGGCTGGACATGATATTAACTACCTTGCTCTTGCTGGTATCGCGGGCCATAGCGGACGGGAAAAAAATGGTCCACCTCCTCTGGGCATTCAGGTGGCAGATATTGCAGGAGGCTCACTCCATGCAGTCATCGGTATTCTCACCGCAGTGATCGAGCGTCAGCAAAGTGGTCTCGGACAATATATTGATATTTCCATGACAGACTGTATAGCGACTTTAAACAGTATGGCTGCTTCCGCTGCTCTGGCCGGGCAAACTCCGCAGATGCCAGAACAGGAACACTTAAATGGCGGGACATATTATGACTATTACCAGACTAAAGATGGCCGTTATCTATCTGTCGGCAGTCTGGAACCGCAGTTTATGCAAGGTCTGGCCCAAGTCTTGGATCTTCCTGTTCTGCTAGAAAAAGGTGCTTCTTTTGATAGTGATGACCGAAAACAAGTCAAACAGGCTATTCAAGCTAAAATCTTAACGAGAACCTGGGCAGAGTGGAGTAATACTTTTGCAGCACTGGATATTTGTGTCGAACCGGTGCTGAGGCTGGATGAAGCCCTAAATTCTCCTTTAGCACAAGCCCGTAAATGGATTGTTCAAGTGCCTGTAGCAGCAGACCTGAAAAAAACCGAACCGCAGCTGGCTTGTCCTATCAAGTTCTCCCGATCACAAGCACGCTATACATTTAGCGGTCAGAGCCTAGGAGAGGGAAACTGGCCTGAATCGTCTCAGTAAATTGCACAGGAACAGGTAGAATAACAGCTGATCATCGTGTTTTGGCTCTTTATCAATAAAACCGCTATTAAATATGTAAAAAACGCATTTTGTTGATGAACCAAAGCTCGTTATGCTATCAGCCGTTATAATGAATCTAGCCGTACGCCATGTATTTATATACTGATTTCGATCAACAGCTGGTCAATGAACGCGTTGCACAGTTCCGTGATCAAACAGAACGTTATTTAGCCGGTAAACTTACCGAGGATGAATACCGTCCACTGCGCCTCCAGAATGGTCTATATGTACAACGTTACGCACCCATGCTGCGTATGGCGGTACCTTATGGCCTGATGAATTCCAAGCAGTTAAGAAAAATTGCTGAAATTTCAAAAAAATATGACCGTGGTTATGCACATGTTTCTACCCGTCAGAATATCCAGCTGAACTGGCCGGCACTTGAAGATGTGCCTGATATTCTGGCTGAACTGGCAACAGTACAGATGCATGCAATCCAGACTTCGGGTAACTGTATCCGTAATACGACGACTGACCAGTATGCCGGTGTGGTTGCAGGCGAGATTGCTGATCCGCGACCAACTTGCGAGCTGATCCGCCAGTGGAGTACATTTCACCCGGAATTTGCTTTCCTGCCACGTAAATTCAAGATTGCTGTTTCAGCACTTGCAGAAGTTGACCGCGCTGCGACTGCGTTTCACGATATTGGTGTTTATATTGTACGTAATGCACAGGGCGAGCTGGGTTATAAAATTATGGTAGGTGGCGGTCTGGGCCGTACTCCTATCATTGGCAGTGTAATCCGTGAATTCCTGCCACGTGAAGATTTGATTGCGTATCTGGAAGCAGTATTACGTGTCTATAACCTGCATGGACGCCGTGACAATAAATATAAAGCACGGATCAAGATTCTGGTTAAAGCCCTGACACCACAAGTATTTGCAGAGAAAGTCGAAGCCGAATTTGCACATACTCGTGAAAGTCTGAAAATTCAGCCAGAAGTTCTTAAAAAGCTGGATGAAGAATTCACACCATTTGATTACCAGAATCTGGCTGATGAAGACTTTACTGAACTGTTTGAAGCTCATCCTAAATTCAAGCACTGGTTTAATATCAATACCCATGCTCATAAAGTGCAGGGTTACCGTATTGTAACCATTTCGCTCAAGCGTGCTGGTGTGGCGCCTGGTGATATGACTACGGAAGAGATGAATCTGATTGCTGACCTGGCAGACCGTTATACATTTGGTGAACTGCGTACTACGCACGAGCAGAATATTGCGCTGGTCGATGTGCCGCAAAGAGACCTGTTTGAATTATGGCAGACTCTTGATGCACAGAACCTGGCACGTGCACATATCGGATTCCTGACAGATATTATCTGCTGTCCGGGCGGAGATTTCTGTTCACTGGCAAATGCCAAGTCTATTCCGATTGCTGAGGCGATTACCCGCCGTTTTGAAGACCTGGATACGCTATATAATCTGGGTCAGCTTGATCTGAATATTTCAGGCTGTATGAATGCCTGTGGTCATCACCATGTCGGTAACATCGGTATTTTAGGGGTAGACAAAAAAGGCGCTGAGTTTTACCAGATTACACTCGGTGGTAATGCTGACCATGACGCTTCTATTGGCGATATTCTCGGGCCTTCATTTGCAGCTGAAGTGGTACCAGATATTATTGAAGAAATCTTAAATACATATCTGGATTTGCGTACAGACAATGAAAAATTCATTGATACTTACCGCCGCGTAGGAATTCAGACCTTTAAGGAGCGTGCATATGCTTAATACAGCATTACCTGTACTTTATAAAGATGGCACGATTGCGGATAATACCTATCAGCTGATTGGTGAAGATGGTCAGTTACCTACGGGAGATGTCCTACTGACTACAGCACAGCTGGAGCAGCTGGCACAAGTACAAGGTAAAAAGGCACTTTATTTGACAGTCAATGACTCACCAGAAGATCACCAGTTTCCGTTAGATGCACTGGATGCCATCTTTATTGAGTTTGCCGGTTTTAATGATGGCCGTGGTTATTCCTTTGCAGCTTTACTGCGTCGTCAGGGCTTTCAGGGTGAACTACGTGCAGTAGGTGATATTTTTAAGGACGTTTTGAACTATATGAAACGTTCCGGCTTTGACAGTTTCGTAGTTAAGGAAGGTAAAGATGTTGAGGAAGCTGCGGCTGGTCTGCAAGACTTTACTCATCCTTATCAGGCCTCGACGGGTGTAGGACAGGCCAATTATCAGACGGGTCTTTTCCGTTAATTTCAAAAAATGTAAATAAAAACCGGGCTATATACCCGGTTTTTAACATCTAGTCTAAAGTTTAATAAACATCACGGCGATAGCGGCCATTTTGGCGAAGATCATCCACACAGCATTCACCCAAAATATCGATCAGGGCCTGATCTACATCGCTTGCCATTCCGTTAATACTGCCGCAGACATAAATTACTGCGCCACGTTCAATCCAGCTTTTTAGCTCTTCGCTATGTTCACGTAAAATATGGTGTACATAAATACGCTGCTCCTGATCACGTGAAAAGGCCAGATCCAGACGTTGCAACATACCTGTAGTTTGCCACGCTTCTAGGGTAGACTGATAGAAGTAGTCACAGTTGCGTTGGCGCTCACCAAAAATCAGCCAGTTTTGCGTATAGTCTTGGCGTACACGGCTGTGCAGCAGGCTCATCAGTCCTGCGATACCTGTTCCATTACCAATACAGATAATTGGACGATTATCATCGATCAGATGGAAAGATTCATTGGTACGAATGCGTAGTGCCACCGGTGAGTGTAAGGGTACATGCTTGGTCAGCCAGCCTGACCCCAAACCAAGACCATCTGCTCCTTCACACTGACGTACCACCAGACGCAAAACCTGCTGTGAAGGTATACTGGCAATCGAATACTCGCGTGAAGGCAGGGCAGGTAACTGTTCCAGTAACTGATCAACGCTATTAAAGACTTCAACCGTTCCGGTCAGGTCACGATCCCATAAAGCCTCTGCAAGGCTCATATTTATTGAATTTACTTGCGTATTGCCATCCAGCTGATGCTGGTTCAGAAAGTCTTGAATACGTGCTTGGCTATTGCCCGGTTGTATCTCGGCAATATCGCCCGCCTGCCAGATTACATCATGCTTGGCTTTCAGCTCGACATTATAGGCCGGACGACCCAAGCTGCCCGGATTAAGCAGCTCGCGCTTATCCAGTATCCACTGGTCAAATACTTTTTCAATATTCATGTTGCTTAAATCAAGCCGGGTAGCCCGAGCCAGGGCCTGATTCCAACGCTGAATATCTTCATTACTGCCATTATTAATTTCAATGACATCAAATAGGGGATGAGCACCAGAGCGTTTTAACCAGTGATTCACCTCATGCCCAAAGCTGCAATAACTGTCAGGATATTCCTGTGAGCCCAAGGCCAGAACAGCATAGTTCAAGTGGCTTAAATCCAGATCACTCTTCATTAGCTTTTTAACAAAACCAGTGGCCAGATCTGGAGCTTCACCAGTACCGTAGGTACTCACTACAAATAATACATGCTCTGCCTGTTTAAGGTCAGCCTCATGCAGCTGCTGTATCGGTTTGACAGTAACCGGTTGTCGGGCTTCTTGTAAGCTGGTTGCAGTACGCCACGCCAGCTGTTCAGACATACCGGTTTGAGTAGCATAGGTAATGAGCCAGGATTTTGCATTCGGATCAATAGAATGAGCAGTACTGCTGTTACGTGCAGCCTGTGTCAGTTTTTTCTGCTTGCGGCGTTTTAAATACAGCATCCAGCCTGTAACAAAGAAGAGTGGCATGGCCAGTGCTGCCAGCATAACCAAAAACTGATAAACCGATCCAAAGAAACTGCCCCGGTGCACGGGTAACATGCTGCTCATGATTTTTTCATTCAGCTTTTTATCTTCATAAAGCTCAAGATTTTCAAGTTGAGACGTCCGATAATCGAAGACTGCTTTATTGCGGGCGCGCTCATGTTGAGGCACAGCATCTGTAAAGGACAGCTCAATTTTACCATCCGGTTTTTTAGGTAATGTCAGGGTCAGACTTGAATATTCACGTCCAATTTGTGCATTAAAGCCTGTCCAGGCTTGAGTCAGTGCCAATTGAACCTGTTCGGGAGGAAGGCCCTGACCACGCTTACGATCAGCTTCACGGTCACCTGTCTGCTGTCCACCGCTTCTACCGGTAGACGCTTGCAATTCTTTTTCTTGCCCTCGTGGCTGGTTACCTCCCTGTAAAGCAGGCTGTTCACGTTCTACACCCAGTACCTTAAACATACCATTACGCCACCACTCATATGACCAGAATAAGCCGGTACAGGCCAAAATCAGATAGAAGATCACTACCCAAGTCCCAACTACGGCATGCAAATCCCAGATAAAGTTGCGTCCCTTTAAGCGGGGTTTAATGAAAAACCACTGACGCCATGAATGTTTTTTGGGCCAGCGCAAATAGAGTCCGCTTAGCACAAAGAAAATCAGCATTAATGTACAGGCACCGGTAATCTGTTTGCCGACCGGGCCTACTGTTAGATTACGGTGCAGCTGCTGAATAAACTGGAAAAACTTGCGTCCTTGAATTTCAGGTAGAACTTCTGCGGTATAGGGGTTTACCATCATGTTATAACCGCGGCGCTCTCCTTTTTTCTCGATATTGACTGTAGAAGAAGCAGCTGGATCAGTGTCGACTGTAATACTGTTAATTTTAAGTTCAGGCGACTGCTGATGGAAATGTTGATACAGCTCGGCAGGTGTCAGCTTGTCACGTTGTTCGGCCTGAACTACATAACTGTCCTGATTAATCCATTTTAAGATTTGCTGTTCATAGGAGTAAATTGCTCCCGTTACTCCCATAATCGAGAGAATCAGCCCCGCAGTAATCCCCAGAAACCAGTGAACTTGGAAAAATGTTTTTTTAAACATGTGCGTAGTGGAATTATCATGTGCCAAGAATGGCACCGATTATAAACAAAAATTAAGTAGATAAAATGGATTTTGCGATTAATAGACATTCTCATTATCATTTATTTTAAGTAATTTATAAAAAACCTCCATAAGCAGGAGGTTTTTTAACTCTGAATTTTAAAATACTCAGATGGTTTTAGGTTCACCCACCGCTTCTTTGAGATGCTTGCGAATAACGGCAAAAGAGAAATTCTTGCTGTCCATACGCTTTGGCAGGATATATGCACCTGGCTGATCTTTTACTTTAAAATTCATCAGAATAAAGTCCGGCGCATCATACCATTCATAAACATCTTTCCAGCCGATGGTTCCTACACCTTCCTGCATACCCATTTTCTGGCGCATAACAATGCCATGTGGCTGAACGCCCAAACGAATTCCCTTGATTTCCTGAACCGGAAATTCAGTCATTTTGCGCTTAACATACCACTCCAGACCATATTTGCGTACCAGCAGGTAAAGCGCTACACCAACCAGAGCTACCCAGCAGAAAATGGTTGAGTAGTTTTTAAGAAAGATAATCCCCAAAATAGCCAGAACGGCAATTACGCCCATAATGGCCCAGGCTTTCATACCGATCTTGTTGGTACTACGCCAGATCAGCAACTGAACCTGACGCTGTTCGGCTTCTGAAACTTCGTAATTGACCGGCTGTAAAGTATAGCTATAAGTATTTTTCGCGTTCATAGTGCAAATAATGAATGGTAAACTCTTCAAAGTTTAGCATTAATTCTGCCCGTTCAGGGAGTATATTGTGCCAATTTAAGACTGAATTACAAGGAAGCCAATTCGGTCGCAGCATTATCCTGCTCATTGCTAAGGCTTTGCTTGAGCGTACTGAGCTGTTGCAAAATACTGAGCATTAGTGAAAGTTGTTGCAGAATAATCAGAGACTTTTGATCTTCTTCATGATTTTGTCTGAGACGTTCGCGAGTTGCAATAAGTATATTCTGGGCACTCAGGTCTGGTGTCTCATCACGTAACAGAGCGCCGCGTATGTCATCTAAAGCCTGATCTAGCAGTTTAAGAATCTCTTGGTCTTTTACCTGTTCCCGATGAGCACCTAATGCTGCGATGTAACTTAAAAAGGTATGGCTCAGACATAAAAATTCGAATGCCCGACTTTTCTGTAACGGATCAAAATCGGGTTCAGTTGCCAAGGTAGAAATGAGAGATGCCATTTCAGCATCGGTATTGTGCGCGCTACGGCGAACAATCCGATAGGTTAAACCATTGTTACGGCCCTCATGATATTGCTGAACGACTTCATTTAAATAGTCGCACTGTGCACTGAGTGCTCGCTGAATACTGCGTGGCAATCGGCGAAATTTCCAGTCAGGCCAGATAAAGCTGACACCGAACCATGCCAGCGCGCAGCCGATTAGGGTATCTATCATACGCGGTAAGGCGGCGGTAAATCCCATTCCGTCCAAGTTGAAGTTGATAAGGGCTAAGATGGTAATGAATGCAGTAGCTTGGGCATATTGTTTACTGCGCAGCTCAAAAAACAGAACGCCGCTTAATACCAGTAAACAAAGCTGGCCTTCTATTGAAGGTACAAAATATAAAATGGCATATCCAATAATAATACCGACCAGTGTACCTACAATACGCAAACGTAAGCGGCGCTTGGTAGCATTAAAGTTGGGCTGGCTTACAAACAGGGCGGTGAGCAAAATCCAGTAACCATATTGAATATTGGTGAGCTGTACGAACACATACCCTATAAACAGTACAATTGATAAACGCACAGCATGGCGAAACAGGACAGATTCTGGTGTCAGATGCTGTTTGATACGAATTACAATATCATCCCAGCCTTTTAAATCATCATCTTTAAGCTGGTTTTCAAGGTATCTGCTTCTTTCAACTACATAACGTTCAGTTTCAACATTGCGCAGCTGGGCATCAATCGATTTCAGGTTGCGATACAAGGCAAACAGTGCATTTACCCATACCTGATCATAATGCTGTTCATCCCGCAGCTTCTCTAATGAAATACGCAGATTTTCAAATGCATGCTTAAAGCGGCGGTTATGCTGGTACGTCGTCCGCTTTAAAATACTTTCACCCAAGTCTTTACAGGCCTTGCCCTGAATAGTGAGAATGCGCTGAAAACGAAACAAGATGTCACTATGTTCAAAGATTTTTGCCAGTTTCTGATAGTCAATATGAGCTGAGTCAACCCGCTCATGAATATCTTGAGCCGCAAAATAATAGTGCAGACTGCGCCGGGTATCACGTTGACCCCGGTCACCTTTTAACCGGGTGAGCAGGGCAGTTTTCATTTCATTGAATATACCCACAAGCTTGCCGTTTTCAAGTGAAAGGTCAATCATACTTTGCTGATAGCTGTCGGGTGTCATATCAACATCAAACAGGGCAGATTTGGCAAACAGGAAATCACCCAGTGCCGAATAGCATTGGGAAAGTTTATCCTGTACCTGACGTACTGGAAATAGCAGGAAACTGATGGTTGAAATCACTCCATACCAGACTGCGCCTGCGACCAAGAGCAAAGGCTGGCTATACCAGTGATCAAACAGGTGTACTCCCAGCATTGAGTAAACTGAAATAACCAGACACCCATATGAAATAGTGGCATAACGCCGGCCCAGAGAACCGAGCAATATCCAGCCAATACAGGAAATGATCAGCCCGATTGCAAACAGGACTGGATAGGGAAACAGAAACTGGATAGAAGCAGCCGTGATAAAGAACCCAATATAGGTATAGACCAGATTCATAATCCTGACTGAAAAACGGTCATCAATATCACTTAGTGCAGCCGCGACTACACCCAAAGTTAAAGGAATGGTCGCCAGTTGCTGACCCAGCAGATAAGGCACAAATGCGGTTGCAGTAAAGGCAATAATCATGCGCACGTTATACATGAAGGACGTATTGTACGTGGCCTGCTGAACACGGGTAAGCCAAGCTTTCAATCGACACCTTTTTAAGAACAGGTTGTATAAAAATTATTCAAAGACACTGCATAATGTGAAACTTCACGAATCACTATGACAAATCATACTATGGAGCGTGTAAGCTTGTCTTTAATCTTATAAATTCATCAATCATCTATGGACCTATCCAAGGATAATAGTCGTTCGCACTACAGCTTACCGTGGCTGATGCTGCTGGCCTCGCTGACTGCTTTAGGCCCGCTTTCGATCGATATGTATCTGCCGGCTTTACCCGGCATGGCAGAGGAATTTGGCGTCAGTACACAAATGGTGGCCAATACCTTGCCAGCCTATTTCTTGGGACTTGCTGTCGGGCAGCTGATTTATGGTCCGGTCAGTGACCGTATTGGACGGAAAAAACCTCTCTATTTTGGTTTGCTTCTGTACGTCGTGGCCAGTCTGCTATGTGCATTTGCTACCAGTGAATGGAGCCTGATTTTCAGCCGAATATTACAGGCCCTAGGCGGATGTGTGGGTGTTGTGATTGCCCGTGCTGCAATCCGTGACCGGCTGGATGTTCAAGCTTCTGCACAGGCTTTTGCCAGTATGATGATTGTGATGGGAATCGCGCCTGTTATGGCACCGGCCTTAGGCGCCTGGCTCCTCATCTATTTTGAATGGCATGCTATTTTCGTTGCCTTAGCTCTGATTGGGATAATTTGCTGTATTTGTGTCGCTTTATTTTTTAAGGAAACCCTGCAACCTGAACGTCGTTTAAAGTTAAGTGCGAGACAGGTGCTCAGTTTATATAAAACAATTTTTCAGGATAAAAGTTTCCGTGGTCCGATGGTGATTGGCTGTTTTACTGGCGCAGTACTGTTTTGCTATATCAGTTCAGCTGCATCCGTCCTGATTGATCAATATCATCTAAGTCAGCAGCACTTTGCCTATGCTTTCGGATTTAATGCTGTAGGGATTACCCTATTTTCATCCATTAATAAACGCTTGGCCCGAAATATGTCGATCATACAGCGTTTAAAGCTTGGTGGAATTCTCCAGTTAATGGGTGTTTTTATTCTGCTTGGTGCAGGACTGTATGACGATACTGCACTTGCTATTGTGATGTCAGGACTGTTTCTGGCTGTATCGGGTATTGGTTTTACCGGACCAAATGCAATGGCCTTGGCGATGGCCGAGCAAGGCAGTCGTGCCGGTACAGCCAGCGCAATCATGGGGAGTATGCAATTTGCCTGTGGCCTGGTTGGCGGATTAATCCTGAATTTTCTGTTCTGGAGCCCCCTGCTAAATATGGCACTGGTAATGCTGTTCTTTATCGTAATTGGTGTGGCCAGTATATTTAAAACTAGAAACTCTCTAGCTCTTTAAGGATTAAAGTTAAAGGAATCTATAAAAGATCTCTTGTGGTTTAATCCAGAAAAACTGCAAAATTTTCTACCGGTTCGCGTGGAGTAATAAACGTATTAACCAGTGCTTCTGGGTCTGCGTAACCTAGCGCAACTGCGCAAACCAGTTCTTCATCTTCCGCAGCGCCCAGAATTTCTAAAACCAGGGGGTGAAAATGATTCCAGGCAGCTTGCGGGCAAGTATCTAAACCGCGAGCTTTAGCGGCAACCATCACATTCTGAATCATCATGGAAATATCCATCTTCGACCCGATTCCCATAATTTTATTAACGGTAAAAAACAGGCCAACTGGTGCATCGAACAGTTTGAAATTACGTAACTGCTGCTCAGCCATTTTTTCTTTTTCTCCTTTTTGAATGCCTAGCAAACCATATAGTCCCCAGCCATTCTCACGACGCCGGTCAATAAAAGGGGAAATCCAGGTAGAGGGATAATAGGCAAAAGTTTCTTTATATTGTGCTGCCAGTTCTGGATGTTGACTGCTTTCAATCTGGGCCTGACATACGGCTTCAACTAGAGCATCACGCTTTTGGCCATAAACAACATATACTTTCCAAGGCTGAGTGTTGGTACCGGAAGGCGCATAGCTGGCTACTGAAAGAATATCCCGAATCAGTTTTGGGTCTACTGGAGTGGATAAAAATGCGCGGACTGAATGACGGGAAGTGATGGCTTCATCGACATGGCGAACTTGCTCAGGGTTCATAAAAATACCGGGTTCAGGCTGATTTATAGTTACTTCTACTATATACAATAGTCTTATAAATAAAATAATAGCTTTATATACCGGTTTATAACCTTAAGAATAATAAGGTATTTGTGTTTTATATCACAAAAAACGATCGTAAATTTAAAAATAGACGTTAAAACTGATTTTAATAACAAAGAGAACTTGTTACATTAGCCCTAAGTAATACACATTATGTTACTAACAACGGAATTTTAGCATTTTTATTTTAATTTTTGTAAGCATTTAAGTGCAGTACTTTTAAAAGAGTTTGGCAGTACTTAAGGAATAGCATAATTGAACTTGCAGGCTGACCTGGCCAACCTTGCACGGATGCGGACATAATAATATTTCTGGAGATTAGGATGAGCAAAGTATCTAGCCGAAAAGCTTTTCTGCCACAGGGACTCGCGGTTGCAGTTGCTGCACTGATGATGAACTCGGCACATGCCATGACAGAACAACAAGAGCTTCAACAGCTTCGTGCTGAGGTTAAAGAACTCAAGGCATTGATTCACCAGCATTTACCTCAAGCTTCCAATCAGGGGCAAAATACTGTAGCAAGTTCTTCAGCACTGCAAGCTACACCTCAAGTTGTACCTTTATCTCAGCAGTCTGGTAATAATGCCAGCCCGCCGGCACCTGCTACGCCTGCAACCGGTTTAACAGCCCGTACAGCAAATGGTGCGGAAGTTAAGCTTTACGGTTTTGTCCGTGGTGATGCAGCTTATCAGTTTGAAGGTGGAAGAGGGATCTTTAACCGCATTAATACAGTAACTCTGGACAATGCGTCAGATAAGGAAGCCACTGAAGATCGGTTTGATGCAACTGCGACTACTACACGTATCGGAGTGGATTTTAAAACTCCAATCCAGGGTGCAGATATTGGGGGTAAAGTTGAAGTCGATTTCCGTGGTGGAAGCAGCAATGACACAGTACGTATTCGTCATGCCTACCTGACTTATAATGACTGGTTGTTTGGTCAGACTACTTCATCATTCCTTTCTTCTGAAACTACACCAGAAATGCTCGACTTTAATGCACCGCTGGGTATCGGAACCTACCGTACTCCAATGGTACGTTATAGCCATACTCTAGATGCCAATACCCGCTACTTCCTGGGTCTGGAAAAAGGTAATGATGATAACCGTCTGCCAGCAGCTACTGCTAAAATTAACCATAAATTTGCTGATGGTGCAGGCGTAGTAACTGGTCGTGCGCTGTTACAGGAAGTGCGCGCGAGAGCTTTAAATAGCACAACAAATCAACCAGCGCCTTATTTCGATGAAACAGAATTAGGCTGGGGTCTGGCAGTGGGTGCCAACTTTAAACCAACTGACCAGTTAACCTTAAATGCTGATTATTCTCATGTTAAGGGTGATGACAAGTTCCTGCTTTACACAGAAAACCGTTATACCGCTAAGGGCGATAGTATTGAGCTGAATGAATTCAATGCTGTGTCTTTAGGCGCGACCTACAAGTTCACACCGCAGTGGCGTAGTACCTTGGGCTACGGCGCAATATTCTATGATGATGCAACTGGCTCACAAAATGATCAGCTACAACAAGGCTGGTTAAACGTAATGTTTAATCCGGTTAAACCAATCACTTTTGGTGCTGAATATGTGTATGGTGAGCGTGAAACCGCTGCCGGTGACAAAGGTAAAGATAATCGCATTGGCATGATGGCTAAATATGATTTCTAAATCATTGTAAATAAAATAAAAACTGAGGCATATGCCTCAGTTTTTTTATATTCAAATAAGAATTTTTCTTATATTTTCGACTAATTCTAATAAAAATGAAGTAAAAAGGTCAGACTAAGGTCGTAGATAAATTTGCAATCCCCCCAAGACATCCCTTAAAAAAAACTGCATAATCAGCAAATTTTTTAATCTGTACACCCAAGATAATTTAACTTCCATCGAGTCAACTTCTAGGTAGTATTCTATAGAAGAACTCATTCAACAGTTTGGAGCTTATAATGAGTTTATCTCTCAGTATTAAGCCTGTTCAGCAGTTTCAACATGTATTTACCCATACATTAAAGTTGCTGTGTTTTGCATCCCGGATGGGGGTCCAAATGCAAAGGCCATGTTTCTTCAATATAAGACAAGATGTAATACAGTCGAGTTTTGATACTTTCCGTTCTTAGATAGAACAGTTCATGTATCCTTAACTTAAAGACGCGATACATTCTTGTGATTACAGCATGCTTTAATTTATTTGAAGTAAAGTTGCCTATAGATTATAAAATCGGCATTTTATATAAAATAAAGTATGAAGAAAGACATTAGCCATATTTGATGGATCTTCTTATGGAATTTACCTTTAATGCGTTTTACACGCTTATTGCAGCAGTAATTGTTTTACTTCTTGGCCGCTTCCTTGTAAACAAAATTGGTTTTCTGAGTCGTTATAACATTCCCGAACCTGTGGCCGGTGGTCTGGTTGCTGCGGTAGTCTCGTTACTTGTGCATTCCCTCTGGGGTTATAGTATTACTTTTAGTAGTGAATTACAGACCAGCTTCATGCTGATTTTCTTTGCTTCCATTGGCCTAAGTGCCAACTTTATGAAGCTAAAAGAAGGTGGTATCGGTTTGGTGGTATTCCTGATCTGTGTTGCTTCATTTATTGTAGTACAAAACGCAGTCGGTATGAGTCTGGCCAGTTTGCTGGGAGTTGATCCGCTGATCGGTCTGATAGCAGGTTCAATTACTCTGACCGGTGGGCATGGTACAGCGGGTGCCTGGGGCGAAATCCTGGAAGTTGAACATGGTATTCAAGGCGCACTTGCTCTGGGGATGGCCAGTGCAACATTCGGTCTGATTATTGGCGGTATTATTGGCGGCCCATTGGCTAAACTTTTAATTAACCGATACAACCTGTCTCAGCCACGCACCGTGCGTCAGATTAATGATCGGGATACACATCCTGCACCCGATTTTCCCGAGCTTGCACCTTTTGAAAATCCGCATCAGGTACGCCTGATTACTGCTGACAATGCGATTACGACCTTGGGCATGTTCGCTGCCTGTCTGGCCTTTGCCGAGTTTATGACAGGTTACAGTAAAGGTACCTGGTTTGAACTGCCAACCTTTGTATGGGCCCTGGGCGGTGGGGTAGTTCTGCGTAACGTTCTAGAAAGTATATTCAAGGTTGATATCTTTGATCGTGCAATTGATGTCTTTGGTAATTCTTCACTGTCACTTTATCTGGCTATGGCACTGCTGTCTTTAAAACTGTGGCAACTGGCTGATCTGGCAGGCCCACTGGTAGTGATTTTAGGCGCACAGACTTTAACTATGGCATTGTATGCAGCTTTCATTACTTTCCGGGTAATGGGCAAGAATTATGATGCCGCAGTACTGGCTGCTGGCCACTGTGGTTTTGGTATGGGCGCAACCCCAACAGCGGTTGCAAACATGCAGGCGATTACCAATATGTATGGTCCATCACATAAAGCCTTTTTGATCGTACCATTATGTGGCGCTTTCTTTGTTGACCTGATCAACGCAACCGTGATTCAGCTGATTCTAAAATTCTTTGCTTAACAGGCATTCATAAAAAAGTCCCCCTCATACGGGGCTTTTTTATTGAGGTTGAAGTCGGCGATATTTTACAAATTTGAGTAGCAAGAGATTGTATGGATGAACAACTAAATACCCGTTTAATGGCTTGGGTAAGTTTCTTTAATGATCCTTTATGGGATTTTCTGGTGGTCTTTCTGGTGGTGGTTGGAGTGTTTTATACGCTTCTGACCGGCGCAGTTCAGATTCGCCTGTTCTTACACAGTATCCGTGTAATGAAGGGCAGCCGTAAAGAAGGTGACGATCAGCATGGTATTACCCCGTTTCAGGCTTTTGTTACAGGTCTGGCGAGTCGGGTTGGGGTCGGGAACGTTGCAGGTGTCGCAATTGCAATTGCAATTGGCGGTCCGGGCGCCGTATTCTGGATGTGGTTTACTGCATTTCTGGGGATGAGTTCAGCATTTGTTGAGTCCTCACTGGCACAGCTATTTAAAGTACGTGATCATCAGAACCAGCAATTCCGTGGAGGGCCAGCTTATTACATTACCCAAGGTTTGAAGCAGAAGTGGTTAGGCGTTGTATTCGCACTCTCTCTTATTTTAGCTTATGGCTTTGTATTTAATGCAGTACAGGCTAACTCGATTGTAGATGCAACTGCTCATGCCTGGGGCTGGGACCGTGCAAATGTTATGCTTGATCTGGGTGGACTGGGTTTTGAAGTTTCTTGGGTTGGCGTAGTACTGGTCATTATGACCGCAGCAATTATTTTTGGTGGAATCAAGCGTATTGCGGTCGTGGCAGAGCGTATGGTGCCATTAATGGCTGTGCTCTATCTGGCAGTTGCACTTTATATTGCCATAATAAATTTCAGTATTCTTCCAGATATATTCAAACTGATCTTTACTGAAGCCTTTAAGTTTGATGCTGCTGCGGGTGGTTTTTTTGGTGCAATGGTATCGATGGCTATGATGCAGGGTATCAAACGTGGCCTGTTTTCAAATGAAGCCGGCATGGGGTCTGCACCGAATGCTGCAGCTGCTTCAGATGTAAAACATCCGGTAGACCAGGGGCTAGTACAGATGCTTGGGGTATTTGTAGATACCTTTGTAGTGTGTTCATGTACTGCGATTATCATTCTGGCTTCCGGTCTGTATCATGAAGCAGGTTTTGAGGGCGTTACGCTCACCCAGATGGCATTGGTCAGTCAGATCGGTAGCTGGGGTGATGATTTTCTGGCCCTGATTTTATTCTTGTTTGCTTACTCTTCTATTATCGGGAATTACGCCTATGCTGAGAGTAACGTTCAATTTATCAATAATCAGCCAAAAGTCATGTTTGTATTTCGTCTTCTGGTACTGGCAATGGTATATTTTGGCGCGATTACCAGCGTACCACTGGTCTGGTCAATGGCGGATCTATCCATGGGCTTAATGGCAACAATTAACCTGTTTGCTATTTTACTCCTGACGCCTTTCTTGCGAATGTTATTGAAAGATTATAGCTCTCAGCTTAAAAAAGGCATTAAGGAGCCAGAATTTAAAATAGATAAGTATCCGGAACTCAAGAAAAAAGTCGATTCAGATATTTGGTAGAACCTGTTTAAAGCTCCTTGCGAGGAGCTTTTTTATGACCAGAAATAAAGTGAAAATAAAAAATAGCCTAAACATGAGAGTGGTAAACTCAATAGAACCGGAATTTTACTGTTTAGTAAAGCAATAACAAGACCAACAAAAATTATATCACTCCAGTGCTGGATACCTTTTTGTCCGAGTTGTACTACCATCGCCAGCAGTAAACCGACTACTGCGGCATTGATTCCATAAACCGCAGCCTGAATTTTTGTCTGCCTTAATAAGATAGACCAGTAAGGCAGCGTTCCAAAAATCAGTAAAAATGAAGGAAGGAAGATGGCGACTGTAGTAATCGCTGCATTAATTAATAGAGAAGAAGTAACCGGTAAAAATGCACCCAAGTAAGAAGCAAAGGTAAATAAAGGTCCAGGTACAAGCTGTGCAAAGGCATAACCTAGTTCAAAATTTGATTCTTCAATTAGTCTGGACGTTACCAGTTCCTGGTATAAGAGAGGAAGCACAACATGTCCTCCGCCAAATACTAGTGAGCCTGAACGGTAAAAACTTTCAAATATTTGTACAGCAAAAGAAGGTGCCCACCATTGCATGATAAAAAGTAATATAAACAGGCCAACAAATATCAACAGCCAATAATAGGCACGAAAGGGTGTAGAGACATTTTTTTGTATTTCTGACTGATCTTTTACGACTATTGGTACAGCAAGTTTCGCTGTATGAACGCAATATAATCCTGCCACGCCCCCCAAGATAATCACCAGCAGCTGGCTCATGGCTAGCGGTATAAAATAAATAATAAGTGCTGAAGTCAGCATCAGAATAAATTGCCAGACCGTACTACAGAAGTTTTTTAACATTTGCCAGAAAGCAAAAATTACGACGGCCAGTACGATAAGTTGTACTATATGAAAAACTGATGAAGAAAGCCAGGAAGACAGGGAAACACTCAGTAGTGCACAGCCCAGCATTAAAATTATAGAGGGTAGGGTGAAACCAAGCCAAGCCAGAAGTGCACCCCCATAACCTCTTTGTAAGTAACCGATACCGAGTCCAACCTGACTGCTGGTAGGGCCGGGAAGAAGCTGGGCTAATGCGACCAGTTGCGTATATTCATCGCTACTCAGCCAGCGATATTTTTCCACAAAGGTGCGGTGAAAAAAGACCAGATGTGCAGCTGGTCCTCCAAATGAGGTACAACCCAGTTTTAAAAAAATAAGAAAAATAGTGAGATACTGAACAGATAAATTCATGATCGATATTCTTCTCACAAATGGCTTGAGTTTAGAGTCCAATCATGACAATTTAAATAAATTTTATACAGCAATTTCTGAAATGTACTTCTACAATTCCTTTTTCAGAAAAATAACTCAGATCTCTCAAGTGCCCATGAAACAGCTCACATTCTGCTTACTCTGGATGAGTCTGGTCGGCCTGACCGGCTGCCAACATTTTAAAACATCTGAGCCACAGGCTGCACAGATGGTCACTGATGCACGGGCACAGTTTGAAAAGGTTCCTTTTGCTCAGATTAAAACAGTAGAGCAGCGGCCAGTTGTGGCTTTGGTCTTGGGTAGCGGCGGTGCCCGGGGCTATGCGCACATAGGGGTAATTGAGGTTCTGGAGCAGCAGGGAATCCGTCCAGATTTTATTGTGGGAACCAGTGCAGGCAGTATTGTAGGTTCTATATATGCCAGTGGAAAATCTGCAAAAGAGCTGCGGAGTATTGCTCTTAATATGAAAGCCACCGATGTACGCGATATTACCCTGGATATGAAAGGCTTTTTTGATGGCAAGAAAGTTGAAGACTATATTAACCAGCAGGTTGATAACATGCCGCTGGAAAAAATGAAAATACCTTTTTATGCAGTAGCCACTGAACTCAAAGAGGGTGCCCGTACTGTATTTAACTATGGAAATACCGGACAGGCAGTACGCGCATCGGCATCTATTCCGAGCATGTTTATTCCTACCCGTATTGGTGATAAAGAATATGTTGATGGGGGACTGACCAGTCCGGTGCCGGTTGAGGTGGCACGTGATCTGGGCGCTGATATTATTATTGCAGTTGATATTCTGGCACAGCCCACTCATACCGAAACTTCAAATGTCTGGGGTCTGTTTAATCAGAATATTAATATCATGCAGAACCGGCTAGCTAATGAAGAGTTGAAGTATGCTGATATAGTAATCCAGCCTGACTTACGTGAAAAAGCCCATATTTTTGATGTGCGTGGACGTGAAGCCAGCATGCAAGCTGGTCGGGAGGCTACCTTGGAAAAACTGGAAATGATTGAACTGGCTATTGAGACTAAACATAACAACCAGCAGAGAGACGACCAGAAAAATCTTACTGCGCTTAATGATACGGCTGCTGTCAAAACTAATAGGTAAAAAAAGAGCCCCTGGTTGGGAGCGAGAGTGAAGGGGCCCTAAATGGGAACTAAGAAAGCCATTATCTGACTTTCTTATCCCAGCTGAGGAGAACAATGACCTTGAGATCTCTGGAGTGAAATAAAAGGGTCATTGATAAGCTCATGATCAGTTTGCAATATGCTTGGCAAACTGTATATTGAAAAATGCAACTAATTCGAGAACTTATGTAAATATTGTCAGTATAAATACAGGCTAAATAAAAATTTTTATAAGTATTTAATTTATTTATAAAATTAGCTGACTGGAGATAATTTTTATATTTTGTAGAAATTATAGGCAATTTTATAGATTGATTTAAAAGAGAATAATTCTTATTATTTGGATTCCTTTCTTATATGTAATATAAAAAAAATATATTATAGATACACTCTTAATTTTTTTTTACAAAGTTTAACACGTCCTTAATAGTTAATTATTCACTTTAAATTTATATCCTAATTGAATTAAATTTTTTAGTTCCCAAAGCTTATTAAAGTGGCTGTTTACAACCACTTTAATATCTGTATTCAAATATTTTAATCTGCCAGTTCTGTAGAAATTGTATTGATGAGCCTGACTCCGGTTACAGCCTGAATATCTTCAAAACTTACCTGTTCAGCCAGTTCAATCAGCTCGATTCCCTGTTCGGTGACATCCATTACCCCTAAATCTGTAATAATCCGGTGGACTACACCTTTACCTGTAAGTGGCAGGCTACAGTGTTTTACAATTTTTGGTGTTCCGTCTTTCGCACAGTGCTCCATCAGTACTACGACTTTTTGTACACCTGCAACCAGATCCATGGCTCCGCCCATGCCCTTAACTTTCTTGCCCGGAATCATCCAGTTGGCCAGGTCTCCCTGTTCGGAAACTTCCA
>NZ_DBUF01000012.1:0-89181 GCF_002307755.1 Acinetobacter sp. UBA1297 | reverse complement strand
CGGCGGATAAATTCGATATTGTCCGGACACCACGGTGCATCTGGACGTACGGTTTGCATATAACGCTCAGTTGCAAGCTGTGTTTGTGAATCTTCCCAAGCCAGTGGTAAATACACAGTACGTGATGGCACTTGCATTTCCGTCACATCAGGCAATTGTTCTTCTGCGACTTGAAGCATATGCAATAAATCAATTTGATCGAGCTTGGTCGAATCAAAATGGATTTGCAGTGAACGAATACCCGGTGTCAGGTCAATAATGCCTTGGATATTTTGCTCTTTGACCCATTGCATCAGCGCATGAATACGGAAACGCAGGTTTAAATCTAAAACCAGATCGCCATATTCCACCAGCATATAGTTGTTGCTCGCAGGACGATACACCACATCAGGCGTACCATTTTGACCTTTCAAAGTGTCCAAAATGGCGGTTTTCAGCGTACTGATTTCAGGATAGAACGATTCATCAAAAGTGACTATTTGCGTATCTGTTGATACCAATTGTGCATGATATTTTTCATTGAGTACTTTGGCTTGGGTATAGCTCACAGGCACAAATTTCACTTTATCGCCTGCTTTGAGCTGACCCAATTTCCACAGTTCAGAATTGATCACCACCGCAGGACACACGAAGCCACCAAGGCTTGGACCATCTGGACCCAAGATAATCGGCATATCACCAGTGAAATCAATCGCACCAATGGCATAGGCATTATCATGAATATTGGATGGATGCAGACCTGCTTCACCACCGTCCTGACGAGCCCATTCAGGTTTTGGTCCAATCAAACGGATACCGGTACGGCTTGAGTTAAAGTGAATTTCAAACTCATTGGCAAAGAAGGTATCAATGTCATTTTTGGTAAAGAAATCAGGCGCACCATGTGGACCATACATCACCGCAATTTCCCAAGAATTTGAGAATGTCGGGATTTGATCTTGGCTTAATGCTTTGCCATCACTTGATGTAAATGCCGTGATTGGAAGCATATCGCCAATGAGTAAATTACGCCCTGCATGCCCACCAAACTGACCTAGGGTAAAGGTTGCTTGTGAGCCTAAATATTCAGGGACATTGAGACCGCCGTTAATACCAATGTAGGTACGACAACCTGTGGCGATCTTGCCACACTTCAGCACCTGACCTTTACGCACATTCACGGTTTGCCACATTGGTACAGTTACGCCATCCAAAGTCGATGGCATATCGCCACCTGCAAGCACGATTTGACTGTCACAATGGAATTTTAAGCTTGGTCCTTGCAAGGTACATTCTAGACCTGCGGTATTCGGTGCATTACCCAAAAGTTGGTTGGCGACATTTAAAGACAGCGGATCGATTGCACCCGATGGTGGCACACCGACATCCCAATAGCCCAAACGCCCTGTAACATCCTGCACGGCGGTTTGAATGCCGGCTTGGAGCACTTCAATTTTTTGAGTTTTCCACTCAAAGGTATTTAAAAAGCGTGTGGTTTGCGTACCGGCTTTAAACACATCACAGTCGATGATGTTTTGTAGATATTCAAGGTTGGTTTCAATGCCTGCCACTTGGGTTTTAGCGAGTGTGTCGGTCATGGCTTGGATGGCTGAGCTACGATCATCCGCAGTCACAATGATTTTGGCAATCATCGGGTCATAGAAAGATGAAACGTTTGAACCCGTTTCTATCCACGTTTCATTACGGGCATTGGTATCAAACTCGACATGCGTCAACAGCCCTGCACTTGGTTGGAAGTTTTTGATTGGGTCTTCGGCATAGAGACGCACTTGAATCGAATGACCTTTGGATTCAAGTTTTGAGGTTGGTGCTTTCCAATCACCACTGCCTAAAGTCACCATCCATTCAACTAGATCGGCACTAAAGACTTGCTCGGTTACACCATGTTCCACTTGTAGACGGGTATTCACTTCCAAGAAATAGAACTCTTGCGTGTCAGTATCCATCACAAATTCAACCGTACCTGCCGAGCGGTAATTTACCGATTGCATCAATTGAATCGCAACATTTTGGATATAAGCACGTTGCGTATCATTCAGATGTGGCGCAGGTGTTTCTTCAATCACTTTCTGGTTACGACGTTGCACCGAACAATCACGTTCGCCGAGTGCTAGAACTAAACCATTGCCATCACCAAAAATTTGCACTTCAATATGACGGGCATTTTGTACGAATTTCTCCAGGTACAAACCTGCATCTTTAAAGTTGGCTTGCGCTAAATACGACACCGTTACATAAGCATCTTTCAGCTCTTCAGCATTCCACACCAAGCGCATGCCGATACCACCACCGCCTGCGGTACTCTTAAGCATCACAGGATAACCAATACGTTCAGCCTCCAGCAGTGCTTCCTCTTCATCAGCCAACAATTGACTACCCGGAAGTAACGGTACATTGGCTTGAATCGCGAGTTCACGTGCCGTATGTTTAAGACCAAAGGCTTTCATCTGGTCGGCATTTGGCCCTAAAAAGACAATGCCTTGGACTTCACACAAATTACAGAATTCGGCATTTTCAGAGAGAAAGCCATAGCCCGGATGAATCGCTTGTGCGCCCGTTTGCTTGGCAACTTCTAGGATTTTATCGACATTTAAATAGCTTTGGTTGGCAGGTGCTTCACCGATATACACCGCTTCATCGGCTAAGGTCACATGCAATGAATCACGGTCTGCTTCTGAATACACTGCAACCGATTGAATACCGAGTTTTTTTAAGGTACGAATCACACGGCAGGCAATAGCACCACGGTTGGCGATGAGAACTTTATTAAACATGGCTTATTCCTCGCCTTCGCGGACAATCAGTTGAATTTTGGTTGGGTTATAGGCATTACATGGGTTATTCAGTTGTGGACAATTCGAGATCAGTACAATCAAATCCATCTCTGCTTTGATTTCGACATATTTACCGGGTGCAGAAATACCATCATCAAATTTCAGGTGACCATCAGATGTCACCGGCACATTCATAAAGAAGTTAATGTTTGGACCGATATGACGCACGTTTAAGCCATGCTTTTTCGCAATCGGATGTTGTGACAATGCGATCATGAAATTGTTACGGCAACTGTGCATTGGATATGTATCATGGGCATAACGCACCGTATTACTTTCACATGAGCAGGCACCACCTAAAGTGTCGTGGCGACCACAGTTGTCATCATGGATGGTGGCGATTTTATTGCCAAAATTGGTATATAAAGTTGTACCTTTTTCTAGATAAATTTGACGGTTCATCGCCAAAGTATCGGTTGCGCTATAGCGCTCTTCAGGGTTATGTGCGGAAATAAATAAGGTATCCACCGCTTGATTGCCTTCGAGATCAACAATACGGAAATACTGGCCTTTTTTAACTTCGCACATCCACGCTTCACCAGCAGGACATACTTCACTTAACACAGATTTTTCTAAATGGACTAAAGCTGTCATGTTGTATTCCCCCAATTAAGCGCTTAAAGCGTAGTAGCGGTTGTTGTTTTGGAACGCACGCTGATTTTGCGGGCATGAATCACGGCAGACATCGGTCTCACCTAAAGGCAGTGCCTTAAACAAAGAAAGTTGAATATCAGCAGGTGCATATTCCATGCTGTTATCTAAACCGTGTGGAGCAGCTGATAAGAACACCAAGCAGTCCATTTCAAAACGTAGTTCAATCACCTGATCAGTATTGTCAGATGCCACATAAGACAAGTTACCGTTGTCATCAGGTTGAACTTTAGAAAATAGATTTAAAGTACTGCTCAGGTCAGTTACCGATAAACCGAATTTAGTCATTTCGAGCAATAAACTGTCTTTGCCATTACGGTACATATCGTTACGGGCATCTTGAAAAGTTTGAGTCCCAAATTGTTGTTCAATTTGCTGGGCGGTACTAGGCGCACAAAAGGCATCATTCCAGCCGTGATCATCTTTGACAATTGAAACCATCGCACGTCCAAGATCAGACGCCAAAATGTGACCTTTACTTAAAAATGCAGTATGTTGCCCTTTTAAGCTGTCTGGCATGTTATAGGCTTCCAGCTTGTCTTCTGCATTGACACAGAACAGCGAAACATTGGCATTTGCGCCTAATGATTTGAGTTGTAAAACAGCGCCACGTTGAATGCGCCCAGACCAGTGATGGCCACCCGGTAAAAGTTCAGTCCACAGTGCGGAATCTTCATAATAAGTAGTTGTGCTCATAACAGCCTCTGCATCTAACTTGTACGGTTTACCTCCCGGGCTTTTATCCCTCCGTGTAGCTTTGGTTTTAACAAACCTAGCCGTGAACTCTCGGTCTCAGACACAGCTTTTAAATATGCTGCCGGAACCCTAGATCACTTTATGCTGTAGAGGTAAATGCAAAGGGTATGCCAACTTAATCATACGGATTTGGTATTTCGTAATACTTTTCTATAACACTTGTAGTGCGTTTCGATCATGATGCACTGTTACTGAGCACTATATACAAACAACTCTTGAGTTGATGCTTGATAAAGGCTGTAATGTTGATAAGTGTATGTGCACTTTTTCAAACATTTTAATAGGGTCAATTCTTAGACTCGTATTTAAAACTCAGAGTCATCAACTGGATTAATTTAAAGCAGCCCTGAATTAGAAATACTCAACGGTAAAATGGGTTTAATTACTAAAGCTTGTAGAGATAGAGAAATAATTTCTATTTATAAATTGGTAAAATATATCTTGAATAAAAATAGAGATCTTCGCGGGGCATTCTGAAGATGATGTAGAAATGCTTTATTTGCTTGACAGGGTTTAGTGAAATTTTTATTAAATACAGATTTTCCGCTAAATTCTCGCGATAAATATATGAAAGATAGCCTATTTTAAACTATATTTTTAGTGAGTTCTGGATAGCTTTCTGGGCTCTGATTCTTGCGCTTCTTTATGACTTGATCAAAATTTAAATTTAAACCTGTTTAATATAGAAACCTTTCTCTCTCAACTTTCTCCTATAGGTCAGGCTCTAGAATTCTCAAATTAAGAATCAAGCCTGTTACCAGGCAGATAGAACAGACTCATGATCAGAAATTACAGGCTTAATCACTTCTCTTTAAAAAACCTGATAAAACATAATTTTTGAAATAAATTAATTTATATCCAATATTTTAAATAATAAAATTAGCTTTTCGAGAAGTTTAATGACTGTTTTTATATATAAATCATAGCAATTATTATTTTTTATCATTATGGCTTAATAAAACGAAATAATTAGGATCTTTATATTCTTTAAGACCAATTGATTACATAAATAGTGACTAATTACATCTAAATTATCTTATCAAAAGTTAAAATTTCATTCCTATTTATTTATACTTCTATGTATGAATACATATTTAGAAAAATGAATACTATATGGCGAAGAACTGGCTTATAAGAACAAATCAGTCTATTACCTTTTTACCTATGATCATTGTTATATTTATAGGTTTAATTGGCTATGAATGGTTGCGTGCCGAGTTAGTAGGTAGCTGGGCGCTTTTTATTGCCTTGTTATTATTAGGACGTTTTCTTAATCTGGTTCAAGCTGTTATTCTTAGTGTACTGATATTTCTACTGTTCTTTATTTATCTTTTATTTGATATTCAAAATACCAACTTTGATACCAGTACTAAAATTCTACAACTTTTTATTTTACCTATCGCCCCGTTATTTCTAAGTATCTATTATGAAATTATGTCGACTAATCAGGAGACAGATAATTTACTGGATGCTTATAGAAAAAATTTGACCTATAGCATTTTACCAATTGGTAGCTACCAATATAACCATCTACAATTTCAGCGTATGCTTTCACTTAACATGATTCAAAATTATGCTGAAATTAGGGTGGATATTACCAATCACGAATTATTGCGTGACATGCTGCAAGTTGAAGAGTTTAAAGCAGTACAGCAAAAGATTTTTGATGTACTGGAAACCCAGCGTACTTTACCTCACTTTTATTTCACAGATACCCGACTTTCCATTATTCGGATTATTATTATTACAGATGGAGATTTTAGCAAGGTTAAAGAACTGGCTGAACAGCTCAGAGTACTTGACCTGCTTAAGATGCAAATCACAATAAACACGCATACGGTAGAAGAATCCTCCTCGGAGGTTCTCCAATGAGCACATTAATCTATGTTTGCGGCCTATTGCTTTCGGTCAGTACCTTACCGGATGCTACTCTCTCATCTTACTATCAGACCTATTATGATTGTCCGTTGCGGCCTGCGAATACTTTAGAATCCAAAAATGTTTCCAGTATTTATCAGATACCAGAACACTTTCCTACTGAAAGAAAATTATGGCCTGTATTTACTGTTGATCAGGTGCATTCAAAAAACTTTAAACAGATCATGGATCAGGGCATTAAACCGGGGTTATTGATTCCAGAAAATTTTATGAATCCTCTCATTTATTTCCAGTTAAAAAGACAGATAAATAGAGGTGCCATACCTTTACTCGACTTTAGTAGCGTGGAACCATCACGTTTTAACAGCCTGGCTACTCTAGCGACCAGTGCCGGCCTGCGGCCTATGGGTGCTTATGTTCATGATGGCTGGAATCCTTTATTAAAAACTCTTCCAAAAGGGTTATATATTATTCAGGCCAACGAAGGCCAGATTCCCCTACCTGCTTTACCAATTCAGAGCGGACAGCATTTATTTTATACCGCTTATCCCAATTCATATGGTTTTAATGGGACGGGGATTTTATTAAATCCGGAAGGCAATCTTTCAAATGAAGATATTAATTATCCGGTGTTAGGAATTGGTTGGAAATTCCTGAATGTCTCCTTTTACAGTCAGCCCGACCGGATCCATACCAGTATTGCTGGGCGTATGCTGCTAGCTGCTGGTCTAATGATTCTACCGCTCCATCTGATCTTGTCTCTTCATTATCCTGAATTACTGGGTTTCTGGGGTACATCCACATCCTGGTTATCTGTATTCATGATTATTGTATTAATGATTATCCTTGTAAGTACCATGCTATGGAGGATATTCAAGAAATCATGAATACAATTGATATCTGTTTTATTGTTGGCTTTATTGGTATCTGGATTCCCCAAGCTTTTTGGGCTTGGCTGAGTTTTTCGGCTTGGCGTTATTCGATTCGGGCCAATCAGGAACTTTCGAATTTACCTGTACCCGAACGTTGGCCAATGCTGAGTGTACTGATACCGGCTTACAATGAAGAAGTAGTTATTGAAGATACATTGCGGGCTTTAGCAGCACAGGACTATCCGCCAGAAAGCTATGAAGTACTGCTGATTAATGACGCTTCCAAAGACAGGACACAGGAAATTGCTGACCGGATGGCAGCCGAGTATCCGGTAATTCGTGTCATTAATATTCCTAAAGGCCAAGGCGGTAAAGGTAAATCCCGTACACTGAACAATGGATTAAAGCATGCCCATGGTGAGCTGATTGCAGTTTATGATGCAGACAGTACCCCTGAACCAGATTGTGTACGACTTATTGCTCAGACCCTTCTGGCTGACTCAAATCTGGTTGCAGTTAACGGTAAAGTCCGGACCCGCAACTGGAAAGACAGTCCGCTAAGTACATTTATTGCCATAGAATTTATTTATTTCCAGTGGATTTTTCAAGGTGGTCGCTGGTTACGCTTCCGTCTTTCTACCCTCATGGGAACCAATTATGTAATCTGGCGTGATGCGCTGGATATTCTAGGGGGATTTGATGAAAAATCCCTGGTTGATGATACCGAAATGAGTTATCGCATTTTTCTGGGCCATAAACGCATTAAATGGGTACCTTATGCAATTGGATGGCAGCAAGACCCGGGTGATCTAAATATTTTTATTAAACAACGCTCCCGCTGGACACAAGGAAATTTTTATGTCACACGCAAGTATCTAAGTACGGCAATACGTCATCCTTTCCCGATTGGCATGGAAATTGGCAACAATATCATGTGTTATATCATGTTTGTGCCCGCTTTATTTTTAAGCCATATGACACTGGTCGTAGGACTGCTCGGTATTGATGGCACAACTATACCTGGGCCTTTTACTTTACTCTTTATTCTTGCATTCATTCTTTACCTTACACAAATCTGGTTTACTCTAAGTCTGGAAAAAGAAGTTCCAAAACGTTTTTATTTTTACGCGTTCATCGCTTACTTTACTTACTCACAGGTGTTTCTTTTAATCGTGTTTAAAGCTGCTTGGGATATGCTTAAAAGTAAAATTAAAGGTGAAGGTATAACCTGGTATAAAACAGAGCGAAAAAAGGAAAAAAAATGATCAGTCACTTTAAAAAATCCCGTTTTACGGTGTTATCTTCTGTCCTTCTTTCCTTATATGGCTCTCAGGTCTATGCTGATACCTGGCAGCTAGATGACCTGATATCACGTACTGCCCAGTACCAGTCTCCTTATTTCTTTTATGTGGGCAAGGGTGAAACCTGGCAAAACATACAGTTCAATAGCCAGTTTGACAGTCAGGGCGAAAGCACGCTGGTAGTCCGTTATGATAATCAGATGATTCATAGACAGAATTTGAATGGTAAAGGTGAGTTGAGCTTTACCTTACCTGCAAGTACTGCCGGTTTTCATCGCCTCGATGTCATGCTTTTACAAAAGCCGTCAGTTAATGGGCCCATCAGCAATAATTACTGTGTAGAGTCCACTAATCTTTATACAGCCCTGACTAAACTGACATTAAACTATCAGGCTCAGCATGGCATATTACAGCTCAATCAACTGCCTGATGCCCTGTTTAATACACAGCTGAGCCGTACAGCGCCAATTAAGGCTTTACTGCAATTTAATAGCCAGAACCGTTTAGAAGCATCCATGATTGCCCGCCTGGCTACAGCATGGAAGTTTAACACCCCAGTTCAGTGGCAAGTTGCTGAGTCTACCCCGCAAGAAGCACCTGATTTTGTAATTAGCATACAACAGGTAGAACAGCCTCTAGCAGGTGCAAGAATCAGTTTAAGCCGGAATAATGAGATTCCTCGGCTAAATATTGAATACTCATCAGAATCCCAGCTGCTTATGGCAGTTAATGCTTTAATAAACCAGAATTATCTGCAGCAGCTTAATACAGCTACTGCTACATTAAGCGAACCGGTTGCCGAGCCTGCATGGGCAGTAATACGCAAATTCGAGACGCTGGCTGACTTGGGTATTTCTGATTTTGCTCTCGACAGTTCATCTAAAAATATTTCTCTAGTTTTCCCGCCTGTATGGGAAGCAACTGATGTGTTAAAGGGAAAATTAGCCTTTCGGGCACAAAGTGGCTTATTACAAGGCTCAACTTTACAGGTCTGGTTAAACGAATATTTAGCGGGCAGCTTAAGTCTGGCTAAACTGGATTCAAATCCGGTTGAGCGTCTTTTTGATTTTGTTGGTGCGGATTATCCTTATGTCAACAATTACAATATGACTTTAATAAACTCTCAATTAAACAATGAAGCCTGTTTGCCAAATGCGGGCACTGCACTATGGATTGATGCAAATAAATCACTTGTTAACCTCCCCCATCAGATGAAACAGGGCGTAATCAATCTCTCTACCATTTTCGCCAGTACTCCAGAGATCGCCATCAACAATCCGGCTGCCACCAGTATGGCCATTACTGTAGCAAATGTTACGAAAACAATGCTGTTAAGCGACCAGCCTGTCCCTGTAAACATTACTGAGCTGAATGCTAATAGGCCTAAAAAAATCAATATATTAGTTAATACAGCCCGTTTTAATGATGAATTACAGCGATACAGCCAGCTACTTTACTTACCTGCTACGGCAGGCGGATTTATTGTTTCTGTGAAAGATGGCAGATTCTGGATTAATACGGACAGTGCAGCCGGAGCACAGACTTTTACCCGTTTTTGGCCCGTAATCCAGCAAAGTATTCCCAACAATACAGCAGTACTATTTGTTTCAGCACAAGGCCAGATTACGGTTTTGAGTAAAAATTCGGTGAATAAAGCTAAGGCGCCCGTTGTCGAGCAAGTCTCTACCCGTACTCTTGTTATTGTTCTCACCATAATTACACTGATTATTATCGCTTTAATTCTATGGCGCAGAAGCCGTCGTAAAGTCAAAGGAACAGGTGAATGAGTATAAGGCAGTATGCATTTATAGGTTTACTGATATTTATATGTTTTCCTGTGGCCGTGTTTATAGTTTCTGCTTTATTAATGGAGCAGGCAGATGCCAATACAGCAGCACCTAAAATTGAGGGTATTTTTTGGCAAGTCGACCAGATGAGCCAGCCTTCTGGTAACTGGCAGCTTTTGGGTGTAGATACGCTGGTTAACCAATGGAGTATTGTAGACGGACGGTCTTTTTTTAATGAAATTCCGGTGCAGCCATGGGATGTGCAACCCGATTGGCAACATATTGGCAAACAGCCTTGGGCAAAACATGTAATTTTAGGGCTGGCCGGCAGATTTCAGGAACCTGTAGCGCGTGAAAATATTGATCAGCTTTATCAGCAGTCTAGGCAGATTATTCAAGCCAAATTACCTGTACCAGTCACAAGCTACTATTTTCCTGTAGAAGCTGACCCTACATGGAATGGCGTCCATACTCTAGGACAATATATTGCTCAGTTTAAATTACCTGTCTGGGTAAGTATTTATAGTGCAGAACTTGAAGCCCCATTTCTAGAATATTGGTTAGAAAGCTGGCTGCCCCCCAATGCAAAAGTTTTTTTCCAGGATGGCGTCGGTGTAGGAACGCGCAGTCCTGAAGAAGCTGCACAAATTTATGGAACTTTAAAAGAGCAATTTGGTGAAGACCGGGTGGTAATTATTTTAGAGGCATTTCGACTAAAAAAAGATGGAACATTCAGAGCTGCCTATCCTTGGGAAATCAGTAAACAGCTTAAAGCCTATTCCGGACAGCGAATCTTCATTTTTGATGGTCCCCACTATTTAAATAGAGCCAGTGTTTTATGGCTCTATTTATGGATGAAAATCAATTTTTAAGAGGAAACAGGGTTTAAATCTTTGATAATCTGCTCAAGAATGCGACCCGATGCCCGGCCATCACCAAATGGGTTTTCAACTTCAGCATGCTGAAGGTAATATGAATGATCATCCATCAGTCGTGAAAATTCCTGAACGATTTTAGTCACATCTGTGCCAACCAGAACACCACAACCAGCCTCCACTACTTCTGGACGTTCAGTGACATCCCGTAAAATAAGAACTGGTTTTTGATAGGTTGGACTTTCCTCCTGAATCCCTCCAGAATCTGTCATAATCAGATATGAGGCCTGCAAAATAGCAAGCAGGTCAGGATAATCTAATGGACTAAGTAAATGTACCTGCGGATGTTGAGCGAACTCCTGATGAGCAACTGTATGCACATGCGGATTAAGATGAACTGGCCAGGCAAAATGCAACTCTGGATAACGTTGACATAGCTCATGTATGGCCTGACATATATTCTGTATACCCTGCCCAAAATTTTCACGTCGATGGGCAGTAATTAGAACCAGTTTATTTTTTTCCTGCAGATTTAAGCCAAGTCTTTTTAAACGCTGTTGAGATTGCTGTGAAGAAGCCTGCATAATCTCACGCGCACTGTATATGGCATCTACTACCGTATTACCTGTGACAAAAATATGTTCTTCAGGCACATTCTCCTGTAACAAGTTACTGGCCGAAAGTGCAGTCGGGGCAAAATGCCAGCGTGCCAGACGAGATACTAACTGACGATTTCCTTCTTCTGGAAAAGGATGCAGCAAATCGAAAGAGCGCAAACCAGCTTCTACATGAGCCAGTCCAATATTTAAATTAAATGCGACTAAAGCACCAGCCAGTACTGTTGTCGTGTCGCCCTGCACCACAATAGCATCACATTTTGACATTTGGGTATAGACACGGTCCAGTTCGGTTAGAGCCGTGCTCAATAAAATATTCAAGCTTTTGCCCGGCTGCATGACCTGTAGATGATGGTCAATTTCAATCTGGAAAAAATCTATAGCATCACGTACCAATTCTAGATGCTGCCCGGTAAATACTACACTTACTTCGAAACGGAAATCTTGTCGTGCTTGTAAAATTACTGGAGCCAGCTTAATCAGTTCAGGGCGAGTTCCGAAAATAAAAGAAATATGTATTGGCATTATTAGAAACTCCGGTAAAACGTTAATTCAACCCGGGTATTATCAAAGCTACTATCTACAGATGCCGGGGTTCCATTAACATATTTCCCGTACATTTGTTCAATACGTAGTTTTAACGGCAGCCCTGCTGGTTGCCATGCGATGCCGGGCCCTATTTCTGCTATGTTATTATAATATTCCTGTTCACTATCATTAATGGTATGCAGTTTCACATAAGCCTGTATATTCCCCCAATCATTATAGTTAAAATTCCAGCCTGTCCGTAATCGCAAATCACCGATCAGATTATAATCCTCACGTGAATAAGCAGCGGCATTACCATAAAGTTCAGAAAAATACTGATTACTTTGCTGAGCTGGCATATGGCTGGTCTGATCCATCCCCCAGTACCACTCCTGATAGCCTGTTAAACCACCATTAATGCTTTCCCTAAATTTTTTCCGGTTCAGATCAATCAGATCATAGCTACCACCTGCTTCCAGATATAGGTAAACAGGCCATTTCCACGGACGGTAATTTACCCCCAAACCTACTATGGCGGCATTCTGGTCAATAATTTCTGGACGGGCGCCGCCTGTGGAACGGGTATCACGATTGACACTGGCAAATCCATAGATCTGGCCTTGATTGTTTTCATCGAAATAACGGCCATAACGAATCTTTAACGGTAAAATTGTAGTGTCATAACGTCCTTCATAAGAAGGCGAGAAATAAACATCAGCAAAGGTTTTCTTGGCTGGCGTATTACCTGTTCCTGACAGGTTCTGTACCGCCTGTTTAGATTGGGATGCAATTTCTGGATTGGAAGAGCTTTGTAATTGCTTGAATATAACGAGTGCTTCATCATTTCTATTCGCCACATTTAACAAATAAGCTTTCTGCATGAGAAGCTGATCATCAGATGAGTCTAAGGCAAGCGAACGATTAATATATTCTAAGGCTTTATTATTATCATTTTGACGCAAGGCCAAGTATGCCCAAGTTTTCCAGACTTTAGGATCATTTGGTGTCTTTAGGGCAATCTGGTTAAGTAAACTATCTGCTTTATTAGTATCCTGACTTTCAACCTGGTAATACTGCTCCCACAATGGATAAACGTCAGCGGTATCCATTGGTTCATTTTGAGCCTGTACTCCTAAACTTATCACAAACCCAAAAATCGTTAAGTAGATTTTTTTCATTGTTTTATAAATACTATAAAGTCACCGAGATAATGATTATCTTATATTCTCTAAAATAAAAATACAGATAAAACCGATAGTACTGTGAGAAAATTATTTATTGATTACATATTAATTTTATTTAAAACAGGGAGTTAAATAATAAGAAGATTAATCTTTTTAACAAATTCTAACATTCAATAATAAGGATTAAATAGAAATTATTTTACTACATTAATTTTTATATTTTTCATTGTCTACACTACTCTTATTAATAAATGGCTATTATTAAAGAGACAATGATAAAAAAATAAGCCGCTAGATAAGCGGCTTATTTAGAATTCTGGCGGAAGCGGTGTCCGTCTAACAGTAGTCCTAAGCAATCCCAGATAATATTATAAACATATATTTTTCAATTATTTAATATTTTTACTGTTCTAAGCCATCTTGCCTAATCCTACCATTTCCAGTATTTTATGAGGGGTAGGTTGTGGGGTAAATCAAGACATGCCAAAGAAATCTAAAGAGCTATCTGCACTCAGTGTAGCAAAAATTAAGAATACTGGGCGACATTCTGTAGGGGGCGTTGATGGCCTTTGCCTGAATGTTGAAGGTAACTCCCGTGTCTGGATTTTGCGTGCAGTTGTTGGCAAAAGGCTAGATAAAGATGGGAAGTTAAAACCACATCGCCGTGATATTGGAATCGGTCCCTACCCTGAGGTTTCTCTAGCTGAAGCTCGTGCCAAAGCCACCGAATTAAGATTACAAATACGAAGTGGTATAGACCCAATTGCTCATAAACAAGAACAACTAGAAAAGCTGTATGTTCAGAAACTTCGTGACAAAACATTCATGGAATGTGCAAAAGTTGTTATTGCCAATAAAACCCGTGAACTGAAAAATGAAAAACATATCGGACAATGGACATCTACATTAGAAACCTATATCTACCCAACTTTAGGTGATATTAGTATTGGCACCATTACTAAAGTTGATATTGCCGAAGTTCTTAGGCCTATCTGGATTAAAAAAAATGAAACAGCCAAACGTATTCGTGGCCGTATAGAAACTATTTTTGATTATGCCAAGGCTATGGGATATTTTGAAGGTGACAACCCTGCTGAATGGAAAGGTAATCTTGAACCTATATTCGGTAACATAAAACAGGAATCACGCCCTCATCCATCGTTACCTTATGAACAGGTTGCTGGGTTTATCCAACATCTGAGACAGAAAAAAGGGATTTCACCTAAAGCTCTGGAGTTTGCAATTTTAACTGCTTGTCGATCTGGTGAAATTTTCGGAGCTAAATGGCAGGAAATTGATTTTAAGAATAAAGTTTGGATCATTCCTAAAGAGCGCATGAAAGCAAACAAAGAACACCGTGTGCCTCTATCTCAAGAAGCGGTTAACTTGCTTAAATCCATCCAAGAATATACTCAGCCACAAGATTTTATTTTTCCAGCACCACGGAATGGTGCAATGCTTTCTGATATGTCTCTAACAATATTGATCAAGCGTATGCATGAGCAGAAGCTTAAAGAAAATGGTTTAGGCTATATTGATCCGAAACAAAATCGGGTAATTACTACTCATGGTTTTAGGTCAACTTTCCGTGATTGGTCTGCTGATAAAACGGATTACCCTCGTGAGGTATGTGAACATGTTCTTGCCCATAAACTTCCTGATGAAGTCGAAGCAGCATATTTACGAGGGGCTTATCTGGAAAAACGTAAAGGTTTAATGGCAGATTGGGCTGAGTTTTGTTCTGCAAACATCGTTTTATAAACTCAACAACATGATATTAATTCTAAAATAAGCCTTAATAGAACCTTATTACCGCTGTTCTCCACTCATTGAAAGACTAACTTCTCTATAAAGTGCATATACCAATTCTTGCTGAGTCATGGACTGCGATTATCACGGTAATCTATTATGCAATCTGTCCTTTAAATATTACTAAAGGCAGATGGATTAAAAAGAACCTATAAAACTCGAGAAATAACCTGTGCAGATGTGTTTGATTATATCGAGATGTTTTACAATCGGATCAGGCGTCATTCCTATCTCAATGGGATGAATATAAAAACCTTTGAAACAGCTTCATTTTGAAGCTGTTTCATGTCTAAGATACTGGGAGCAGTCCAATGACGGGGCATGGTTTTCATGGACTGGCATCTACAACATCACATGAGCAAGGCTATATGCATGATGCTATTGAAATTCAGTTAGCACATACTGTTGGTAATGCCGTATCATAAGCGTATAACCATGCGCAGCATTTAGACTATCGAACAAAGATGATGCAGGAATGGGCTAATTTTATTGATAATTTAAGGGGGAAAATATGACTTTATTACAATTCAAATACCCGTAGAACTCAAAAATAATATTTTAATTAATGTGTTAGAAACTTATTGCGAATAAAGATTTGATAAAATGCTTTTCTATTACGTCTCTAATAAGCCTCATGTTTCTTTTTGTTAAGAAGCTGATTCTCTGCTAAAGTGCGTAAATAATATTCGTTACTAAAGTAAAATTTGATGGAAAACATATCTGAAAATATAAATAAATTATTATCTTTTATTCAGCCAGTACGTCTAAGAAAAACATCTAAAGTCTCTGAAACTCTTTTAGAAGCAACAGAAAGTGATAAAGGACGCGTCATCAATTCACCAGCTTTTCGCCGACTACAACAAAAAGCTCAAGTATTCCCTTTAGAAGCAAATGCATCTGTCAGGAGTAGGCTAACACATTCTATAGAAGTTGCTCATATCGGTTGCTATATTGCCCAAGAAATTCTTTATAAAATCCAGAAGGAATATAAAGTAGAAGGCTTAGACTTTGAAAAGATGACATCTTTTGTAAATACAGTTGAAACAGCTTGCTTGTTACATGATATTGGCAACCCTCCATTTGGACATTTAGGTGAAGCTGCAATTAGGCAATGGTTTAAAAAACAAATTGATAATTATAAAAATAACCTAGGCGAATGTATGTTTAAAGAGTTATCTAGCAATATTAATAACCTAGATCTTCATAAATTTGATGGTAATCCTCAAGGTTTTCGATTAATAAGATTATTAAGTGGAAATGATGAATTCGGTTTAAACTTAACGTGCTCTTTACTTTTATCAACAGTTAAGTACCCATATACCATTGATAAAATACAAAATAATGAAAAAATTGGAATTTTTAAGCTTTGCTATCCAAGCTATCAAGAAGCCTGTAAAAAAATCAATTGGCCGGAAGGAAAACACTTCCCACTTAAAAATATTATGGATACAGCTGATTTTATTGCATATTCGATGAGTGATCTAGAAGATGCTATTGAGAAACAGATTGTCACAGAGAAACAAATTATTAGTTATTTCGTTGAGTTCTTTAACAGAAATAAAGAAATTGATGCCAGCACAATATTTAACGTAGACAAATTAAGTCATGAACAACTTAATTTCTTAAAGTTTAAAACGTGCATTATAAATACTGCCGCAAAAGAAGCTGCCACAAACTTCTGTGCAAATTTAAGCTTATTATTAGATGGGACAGATAATATAGAGCTTATAGAAGAAAATACAGACATCCATAAAATTCTAGATGAAGTATTCGATTATGCTAAGAAAAATATCTACTGCCATGAGTCAGCTGAAAAAATTGAACTCGCAGGGCGAAATATTATACAAGGCCTTTTAAATCACTGCGAAATTTTGATGTGCTTATCTGAAGATAAATTCAATTGTTTACTTAAATACCCTGAAAAAAGCATGCTCTCCCCTAAAAAGTTAGGGCTCGACTTTGAATTGCGTCTATTAAGACGCTTGCCAAAGAATCATATTAAGAAATATATTCTATCAGTGGAAGCAGACCCATCAAATGAAATCATTTATAGAGCACATTTAATCGTCGATTACATTTCAGGAATGACCGATGATTTTGCCTTAGAAATGTATCAGTTATTAGAAGGCATTAGAATTCAATGATTAATACAGATCACCCTTATTTTTTCATTAACAGTCTTTTAGATAGTGAATCGGCATATTCACTATCTAAATATACTTATCTACCCGATTCTTTATCTGATGATAGAATTATTAACACTATATCAGGTGAAGATTTTTCAATAGATTATGTTAACTCCATATTGAAAAGTTTAAAAGAAGATCAAGAACTTGCATTCCATTCTCTAGTTAAAACCAAAAGTAGGAAAATATACCATATTCCAATGATAGATTTTTCTACCTCAAGGTTAGATAGAGAGGTTTATTATCGGTTAAAAAATTTTATAGATTACAAGATACTTTCAGATATGACATTCTATAGCACAGGTAACTCATTTCATGCTTATTCGTCTAAACTTTTAACCCATAAAGAATGGCTTAAATTTATGGGATCATTATTATTGGTCAACCCATCAAACTCATCCTTAAAAATTATTGATAATAGATGGATTGGGCATCGTATAATGAGCGGATTCTCCTCATTAAGATGGTCAAACAATTCTGGAATATATAAAACCCTTCCAAAGAAAACCACTTTTAACTTACTTTAATTCAAAACAATTAACAACCATCCCAAACTATGGCCAGTTGGTTATACTCAAAATTTTTTAAAAAAAATAGAGTCTATAATCATCGTTTTATAAACTATGAAAATTTAACACCTTGCTTTACAAGAAATAAATAATTAAACTAAAATTTAAATAATTTTTATACAATAAATCAAAGGGTAACGTAATATGTCAGGTTCAGGTGGTGGGGGCGGAACACCAATTCCAGATTTCCAATCTTGTGAAGATTTAACAATTAATGTTCAACTCAGCTCACCCAAAGAAGCTATCGTTTCAAAATTAACAGAAGGTGATATTTTAAGAATTGGCTTTGAATCAAATAATATCACCACTGTATATGCTTTCTATGAGGACGATATTGCTGGCGGTATTGCTGCCCCAGTTATAGGAAAATTACGTGAATGCTTACGTAGTGGCACGAAATATCAAGGAAGAGTATTAGAAGTCAATCAAGGACAAGTTCGAGTTAAAATAACAGCAATTAAACACTAAAAAAGGAGCCACTTATGATAACTATTACAGGCGGAATATATGAAGAATATTGTATGCATCCTTATAGATATAATATTTTTGGTTCAGGAGGAAGAGCTGCTTCTGCAATTGCAGCAATGAAGGGAGAAGTTAAGTTAACCACGTATTGCTCTAAAAACATACAAGAAGTTATTCAGGCCCGTGCTGAACTGGAGGGCTTCGAATTAAGTATTATTAATATTCCAGTAAATACTAAATTTCATTATACTCATGCTCTTGCTAAGCCCTTAATTTACAATAGAACCACTAATAATCCGCCACTGGAAATTAAAGAAAAAAACGTTATTAGATTTGGATTCTTGGAAGGTACGGCTATCATAGACAGTGAATATGCTGTTTACGATCCTCAAAATGTAGCCTCAGTAGAACTTTTCCATGCAAATGGATCTAAAGCTAAACACCTAGCGATTTTACTTAATCAGTATGAAGCAAAATCATTATTACAGATTGATGATACTAATGAGTTACTTAGGAAAATTGCTGTATCTCAACAAGCTGAGGTAGTTATATTAAAAAAAGGACCTGATGGATGTCTGGTTTACGACCATAAACTTGATGAGATTAAGCATGTGCCAGCCTTTAGTACGAACAAGGTATCAAAAATAGGTTCTGGAGATAATTTTGTTGCCCATTTTGGATATGCTTGGATGGAACAAAAAAAGAGTGCTTATGAAGCAGCTCTACAAGCTTCTAAAGCAACTGCATATTATTGTGAAACGGAAGGATTTATTACACCAGAACGTTTAAAAAAATATTCACCCTCTCCTATCATTCTTTCTGAACAATTTAAAAAAGGTTGTAAACCCAAGGTTTATCTTGCTGGCCCCTTTTTTACTCTTGCACAACTATGGTTAATTGAGGAAGCGAGAAAAAACTTACAAGATCTTGGATTAGAGGTTTTTTCTCCCTATCATGATGTAGGTAAAGGTAATGCTGAAGATGTGGTAGATAAAGATCTTGAAGGCATACATAATTGTGATCTTTTATTCGCCATAGCTGACGGTATGGACTCAGGCACAATTTATGAGATTGGATACGCTAGAGCAATTAACAAACCAGTTGTAGTCTATGCAGAAAATGAAAGTGAAGAAAACCTTAAAATGATGGAAGGATCAGATTGCAAAATTCTTAAAGATTACGTTACCGCTATTTATCATACTCTTTGGACGGCAATCACTTAATGAAATCTGTATTATTACTCTCTGGTGGCATGGATTCTACAGCAATAGCATGGTGGAAAAGACCAGATTATGCATTAACAATAGACTACGGGCAGCTTGCAGCAAAAGCTGAGATAGCTGCTTCACAATCCATATGTAGATATTTGAATATTCCGCACGAGATATTGACTGTTGATTGTAGAAATATTGGTTCAGGAGATATGGCTGGTACTATTGAGAGTAAACATGCACCCGCTTCCGATTGGTGGCCTTATAGAAATCAACTCTTAATTACTCTAGCTGGCATGAAGATGCTCCCTTTTAATATCTCTAAGATTTTAATCGGAACAGTTAAAACTGATAACGGCCATACAGATGGCTCTCATGAATTTATTGATGCAATGAATCAGCTAATGTTCCTGCAAGAGGGCCATATAACTGTAGAAGCTCCTGCTATCAACCTATCGACTAAAGAACTGATTCAATTATCTAATATTCCTGCTGAATTGTTAGCATGGTCTCATAGTTGTCATAAATCTGAGGTGACCTGTGGTAATTGCCGTGGCTGTAATAAATATTTTGAGATATTCGAGCAAGTAGGCTATGACTTGGGTAAACTTGGGTAATCCTGTTCCTAAACA
Organism: Acinetobacter sp. UBA1297; assembly: GCF_002307755.1. Lineage (NCBI taxonomy): Bacteria > Pseudomonadati > Pseudomonadota > Gammaproteobacteria > Moraxellales > Moraxellaceae > Acinetobacter > Acinetobacter sp. UBA1297. The sequence goes on along the minus strand of NZ_DBUF01000012.1, from coordinate 69,026 downwards.
GAAAGTTGATAAGTATATTCCTTATAAGTGGGATCTTAGTAATAAATCCATCAGGTTAGATGAGCCTGAGATTTTTACGCCAATTCCATTTACACAAGTTATGTTTGAAAGGAAGTCACAAAGATCTTTTAAACTCGTTTCAATTGATCATTTATCACATCTTCTATGGCTTACTAATCGAGTTAAAGATTGTATTGATTCAACTATGGGCTTTCCTATAACTTTAAGGCCAGTTCCTTCGGCTGGTGCAATACACCCTATTCATATTCTTATAAACTCACCATATACTGATATTTGGTGGAGATATGACCCTTTTTGTCATAGCCTTTGGCCCATTAATAAGGAAAATAAATATTTTATAAACGTTAGAAGAGACTGTGAAAAAATATTAAATTGTAATTCAGCCAGTTTAATACTCTTGATTGCGGAACCACAAAAAACTTCATCAAAATATACCGATGGAGCCAGTTTAGTTTGGCGTGATGCTGGAGTTCTATTAGGAAATTTAGCATTAGTAGCTAGTTATTTAAATATCAATTTTTGCCCAATTGGAGCTCTCTTACCAACAGAAATTGATGAAAAAAAACAATTAGTTACTGTAGGAATGGCAGTCTTAGATGCAATTAAAATTGACTGAAATTAGATTCTCATCTCTAGTTGAGTAATAGGTTACTTTCGAATATTGATGATTTTTCAATAAATTAGAAAATATTTAGTCTTGTAACTGTTGAGGATATATTGCGTGCCACGTCTGTTTTCATGCAGAATCTCCTGCTTGTATCCTAAGAAAAAATTCTACTTTTAGATCCTTTTATTTTTAGGGGGATTACCATGGCGACACTTGCTACCTAGATTCGGAAAATAAAATACTGTCTTTAAATAAGCCGTATCAAGCTGTTTTAAAAGTTTGTCTTTTAAAAAACCAATCATCACAATCAATTTGTGTTTAATTGAAATCTACTTTTTACCTATATTAATAGCTTGCTTTTTTAAACGGTAGTCTAAAGCAGGTCGGCTGATCCCCAATACACGGGCTGCTTCAGAAATATTATTATTTGTTTTTTGCATCGCGATAAAAATTAGTTTTTTCTCATGATCTTCCAAACAAAAGCCCTCTTGTATGACTGCTTCCAAATCCACTTTTTCAGACCTGGGTTCAATATCTTGCTTAATTTGCGGAAACAAATGATGGAGTTTAATTTCCTCCTGATGATCCGTCAGTAAGGTCGCCCGTTCTAATAAGTTTTCAAGTTCCCTAATATTACCGGGCCATTCATAGGTCATGACAAAATTTTTAGCTTTGTCACTTAAACCTTTTAACGTCTTTCCATACATATTCTCAAAACGCGACAAGAAGTGTTTAATCAATAAAGGGATATCATCACGGCGCTCACGTAGTGGCGGAATAATGACAGGGAAAATATTCAGGCGATAATATAAATCAGCACGAAATCTTCCCTCTTTCACAGCTTGTTCCAGATCCTCATTGGTAGCTGCAACCAAACGTACATCCGCTTTTCTAGTTTGATGATCTCCAACTCTTTCATATTCTCCTTCTTGTAACATTCGCAGCAAGGCAGCTTGCGCACGTGAAGAAAGCTCAATCACTTCATCTAAGAAAATAGTTCCTTGATCGGCACGTTCAAACTTTCCACTTCGAGTTTGTGTTGCCCCTGTAAATGCCCCTTTTTCAACACCAAAAAGTTCAGCTTCAATTAGGTCTGGTGGAATACAGGCACAGTTTACAGCAATAAAGGGTTGCCCTTTACGAGAACTACCTTCATGAATCCCTCTAGCAAAAGCTTCCTTGCCCACTCCTGTTTCACCTTGCAGTAATACAGCAACCTTACTGCCAGCCGCCTTTTTCAACAGATCACAGACTTTACGATAAGCCACCGATTCACCAATAGAATTAAACATGGTGTAATCGGCTTCTACATCTGTATATATATTTTTCTTTAACTCATTCAGCTCTGCTTGCAAGGCAATTAATTCATCTGAAACAGGATCAGGTGACATAAATTGAATAAGTTCATCGGCATTTTCCCATTCTTTTAAAGGCTTGCCGATAATACGACAGCAATCATCACCTTTTGCTACACAATGGGTTTCCTGATAAATAATGGTTTGTCCCATAACAAAACTGGTATAACCGCAAGCATAGCCCAATAGCATCCAACAAACTGATTCTTCCGAAGCCCCGAATTCACTTAAATGAACTTCCGCTTCAAAAGAATTGCGCCAATTAAAATCTGCATAAAATTGATGCTCATCATGACTTAATTGAAGTTCATTGACTTCAACTTGAACCATGCCACGAATACCATGCATTTGCGGTCCAGCCATAAAGGCTTCAGCTTCATTTAAATTCGGACGCAATTTAGAAGTGACTTCTGCATCCCTCACACCGGCTTGATAACCTAAACGAATAAAAAAACGCTTAGTCCGTTCCCAACCCAACATGTTATACAAATCTTTTCTTAGAAAGCCCATGATGCTGGTATGCATGAGCAGCATACGGTTTTCTTCGAACCAAATTTTTCCATGCTGGCTATCAAACTGAATTTTATCTAGTAAATCCTGAATATCTTTGTTTTTCTCCAAAATCTGAGTATAAAAATTCGCATCTTTGGCTTGAGGCATGACTGAATATCCATCCTTGGCTATAGGTCTTCCCCCTTATCTTACTCAATTCCAACTAAAAACCTTTACTATCTTATTATCATAAATTTATACCTCTAAGGTATTTTTTAATTAAATTCATAAAATCATATAGATACGAATAATTTTAATTTATAGAACCGGCTTATCTGGATCAATCTATTTTCAAGTTTATCTCCAGTTTTCATGATTTGATGAAATCAGAAATTTTCATATTCATTATTCGATGAATATTTATCATTCAAATGATATAAACAAAGGAGATAAAAACAATAAACAATTGATTAATAAAAATTAATTAAAGTTGGCACGCATTTTGATATAAGTCTAACAAGGAACAACATATTGTGTCACAGCTGAAATGATTTCAGCGTAGAGATAAAGGATTTTCCAAATGACTCAAACACTACAACATGATCAGCTCACCAAATACATTCGTGTAACAGGCGACCGTCATGCCAAGTTTGTTGAATTTGACTTCGCAATCCACGATCCAACACTTTTTGTCGAACTCATTCTCCCTCAGCAAGCCTTTCAACATTTTTGCGAAATTAATCATGTTGTAGAAATGACCGGAGCCCAGCAAGCTTGGAATGACGCACAAGAAGATAAATGGCGTTATGGCGTTGAACCCACCATTTTAAGCCAAGCCCACGAATATTTAGATCAAGAAGATCAATCTTAAGCCCATAAGGAAATCGTGATGACTTTAGAAATTAAAACATCCAACCTCGAACCTATTCGTCAAACCTATGCCTATATCGAACGTCGCTTTGGTAAAAAGCCAGCGACGCGTTATCAAGAAGTCAGTTTTGACGTACAAGGTGCAACCAATTTTCATTATCGCCCATTGTGGAAACCAGACAAAACGTTAAATGATCACACCCATACAGCGTTACAAATGCAAGATTGGTATGTATTTAAAGATCCGCGCCAATTTTATTATGGTGCTTATGTACAGCATCGTGCACGTTTACAAGAGACCGCTGAAAGCAATTACTCATTCTTTGAAAAACGCCATTTAATTGAAAATCTCAGTGATGAAGTGAAACAGAAAATCATCACTTGCTTATTACCGTTTCGTTATATCGAACAAACCGCCAATCTACACATGATGTCAGGCAGTGCCTATGGCTATGGCACTGTCATTACTCAAGCTTGTATTTTTGCGGCAATGGATCGTTTGGGCATGGCGCAATATCTCTCTCGTATTGGCTTACTCATTGATGGCAATACCGGTGAATCATTACAACAAGCCAAAGATAGCTGGATGAATGATGCCTCTTGGCAACCACTGCGCAAACTATGTGAACAAAGCTTAACGGAACAAGATTGGTTCAAGCTATATATCCTGCAAAACCTAATCATCGACAGCTTAATGCAAGCTCTGGTTTACGGTGAACTGGATCAATGGTTAGTTGAGCACGGCGCACGTGATGTGGCGATGCTGACTGAATTTATGAAGGACTGTTTAACCGATTTAGGCAAATGGTCAGACCCTGTTTTAAAAACAGCTATTGCTGAATCTGAAGAAAATAAAGCCTTAATTCAAGGTTGGATAGACACACTTTTACCTCAAGTGACTGAAGCCTTTAGTGCATGGTCAAATACTGCTCTTGGACATCCATCTATAGCCAATGGCTTAGCGGTCATTGCAGAACGCAGTAAAAAAGCAAGTTTAACCCTTGAATTAGAATCGGTTGCATAAGGATACGCAGGCATGAGCTCAAAAGTTTATTTGGCATTACAAGATAACGACACCTCACGCTATATCATTGAAGCGATTGAGCAAGATAACCCAGAAGCTACCATTCAATACCTTCCTGCCATGATTCGTGTGGAAAACCTCGGAAAATTAGTGGTTCGCGCTGAAACTGTCTCTGAAAAACTAGGACAAGATTGGGATATTCAAGAACTGCAACTCAACATGATCACCTTAGGTGGCAATGTGGATGAAGATGATGACATCTTCACGTTGCAATGGAATTAAGCCTACACGGAAAACATAAGAAGCCGATCGCTTTAACAGATTGAAAAGGATGATCAAGATGAATAGCCAAGCACAAAATGCGACAAAAACAGCAACTAAAAAACTCAATGCGAAAGACCGTTACCGTATGCTGACCCGTGATCTGGATTGGGATTTTTCCTATGCAGATCGTAAAGAGGCTTTTCCTTACGAAGAGTTTGAAGGAATTAAAATTACCGATTGGTCAAAATGGGAAGACCCATTCCGCTTAACCATGGATTCATACTGGAAATATCAGTCAGAAAAAGAGAAAAAACTGTATGCCATTTTTGATGCATTTTCTCAAAACAATGGTCAGATGAATGTCAGTAATGAACGCTACCTCAATGCCATTAAACTGTTTTTAACCGCCGTTACACCACTGGAATATCAGGCGTATCAAGGTTATGCACATGTGGGTCGCCAATTTGGCGGGATCGGTGCACGTATCGCATCGCAAATGCAATCGATTGATGAACTGCGTCATGTCCAAACGCAAATTCATGCCATGAGCCATTACAACAAGTTCTTTGATGGCTTCCAGGACTGGGCGCACATGCATGACCGTGTTTGGTATCTCTCCGTACCAAAATCATTCTTTGAAGATGCGCGTTCAGCAGGCCCATTCGAATTCTTATTGGCGATTAGCTTCTCTTTTGAATATGTTCTGACCAATTTATTGTTTGTGCCATTCATGTCAGGTGCAGCATATAACGGCGATATGGCGACCGTGACCTTCGGTTTTAGTGCGCAGTCGGATGAAGCACGTCACATGACCTTAGGTTTGGAAATTGTCAAATTCCTATTGGAACAACATGAAGATAACGTGCCGATTGTTCAGGAATGGATTGATAAATGGTTCTGGCGTGGTACTCGTCTGCTGTCTATTGTCGGCATGATGATGGATTACATGCTGCCAAACAAAGTGATGTCTTGGAAAGAAGCATGGGAAACCTATTTCGAAGAAGCGGGCGGCGCATTGTTTAAAGACCTCAGCCGTTACGGTATTCGTATGCCGAAATATTCCGACGTGATTGTGAAAGAAAAAGAGCATATTTCACATCAAGCATGGTGGATTTTCTATAACTTCGGTCATGCTGCTGGTTTCCATACATGGATTCCAACCGATGAAGAAATGGATTGGTTATCTGAGAAATATCCTGACACCTTCGATAAATATTACCGTCCGAAATGGGAATTGGCGCGTAAGTTAGAAGCTGAAGGTAAACGCTTCTATAGCAATGGCTTACCGCAACTGTGCCAAATCTGTCAAATTCCAATGACCTTTACTGAAATGGATGGCGACGCAACCATGTTCAGTTACCGTGACAGTATTTATAAAGGCGAGCGTTACCATACCTGCTCAGACGGCTGTCATGACATTTTTGAACGTGAACCTGAAAAATATATTCAAGCGTGGTTGCCAGTGAACCAAATTTTACAAGGCAACTGTGGTGGTCCTGATTTAGAAAGCATTTTACGTGACTATTACAACTTCAATGTCGGCGCAGACAATATGGATATTGAAGGCTCTCCAGACCAAGAACGCTGGAGAAAATGGAAAGGTCACGTTGCATAAGTAAAAAGGATTAGAAGTCATCTCATGGATCAAAATTTCAAGATGGCTTCACACAAGGAATTTAGGAGTTTTCTCATGCCAGTACAAGCGATTCAAAAAAACTATGAATTTGATGCACGTGATGCACAAAAAAATTATGGCGACAACATGTTGCTTTATGTGGGATGGGATCATCACACGCTGTTTTGTGCCGCACATGTTTTTGTCGTTTCACCACAGCAAAGTTTACAAGACCTGATTGATCAGCAAATTCAAGCAGGTTTCAATCAACACCCAGACTTTGAACATATCGATTGGTCAAAAGTACAGTTCACCCTGAATCGTGAATGCTTAACAGATATCGATTTTTCTAAAAGTTTGGCTGATTTAAACTTTGATCATAAATCGCTACTGCGTTTTGTGACACCCAGTTTAGATGGCTACAATGGCACACATGTCTAAGGGAGAACGATCATGAGTTATCAAGTCACGATTGAACCTGTCGGCATGACCATTGAGGTGGAAGAAGATCAAACCATTTTAGATGCCGCTTTACGTCAAGGGGTTTGGCTACCCTTTGCCTGTGGTCATGGTACCTGTGGCACCTGTAAAGTTCAGGTCACTGACGGTTTTTATGATGTCGGTGAAGCGTCTCCTTTTGCGTTGATGGATATAGAACGTGAAGAAAATAAAGTCCTTGCTTGCTGCTGTAAGCCAGAATCTGACATGGTGATTGAAGCCGATGTTGATGAAGACGAGGATTTCTTAGGTTATTTAGTCCAAGACTATCAAGCCAAAGTTTTAGAGATCAAACAGCTTTCACCCACCATTAAAGGCGTACGTTTGCAGATTGACCGTCCAATGGAATTTCAGGCTGGGCAATACATCAATCTTCAATTGCCAAATATTGAAGGGACACGTGCATTTTCAATTGCGAATCCGCCGAGTGAAGAAGGCATTATTGAATTGCATATTCGCCAAGTACTAGGCGGTACAGCCACCACGTATGTACACGAAACTTTGCAAGCGGGTGATGAACTCCAAGTTTCTGGGCCTTATGGACAGTTCTTTGTGCGTAAATCCGATGAAAAAGATGCCATCTTTATTGCCGGTGGTTCTGGTCTATCCAGTCCCCAATCCATGATTTTGGACCTTTTAGAACAAGGTGATACACGTACTATCTATCTTTTCCAAGGCGCGCGTGATGTTTCTGAACTCTATAACCGTGAAGTGTTTGAGACCTTAGTCAAAGACTATCCAAACTTCCGCTATATTCCTGCACTGAATGCGCCCAAAACAGAAGATCAATGGACAGGATTCACAGGTTTTGTACATGAAGCAGTCGCAAATTATTTTGAAAATAAATGCAGTGGCCATAAAGCCTATTTATGTGGTCCACCACCGATGATTGATGCTGCTATTTCAACGCTGATGCAAAGCCGTCTCTTTGAAAAAGATATTCATACTGAGCGTTTCTTAAGTGCAGCGGATGGTGCCTCTAATCAAGCACGTTCTGCTTTATTTAGACATATTTAAGCAGGGCTTAAAAACTGCATAAACATTACGCAGTTTTAAATAGCTAAATTTTTCAATCTGATGTTAAGTCAACAAATGCGAACTCATCTTTTATGAGTTCTTCACTTTTCGAATGATTTGTTACATGTCCGTTCCAGATCATTCGAATCTATTTCTCATCAATCAAAGGATGATCATGATGAACCGACAACAAATTGATACGCTTGTGAAAAAAATGAATGTTGATACAGCGACTAACCCTGTCGATACACGTATCCAGCAAATTGTTGTGCGTTTAGTAGGTGACCTTTTCCAAGCCATTGAAGACTTAGACATTTCTCAAACTGAATTGTGGAAAGGCTTAGAATACTTCACTGACGCAGGTCAAGCTAACGAACTTGGTCTTTTGGCTGCTGGCTTAGGTCTTGAGCATTATCTTGATCTTCGTGCTGACGAAGCTGATGCTAAAGCAGGTATTACTGGTGGAACACCCCGTACCATCGAAGGACCGCTTTATGTTGCAGGAGCGCCTGAATCAGTCGGCTTTACCCGCATGGATGATGGTTCTGAGTCAGACCAAGTCGATAGCTTAGTGATAGAAGGTCTCGTCACGGATACGAATGGCAATATTATTCCCAATGCGAAAGTTGAAATTTGGCATGCTAATGGTTTAGGCAATTATTCATTCTTTGATAAATCACAATCCGAGTTCAACCTGCGCCGTACCATTTTTACCGATGCAGATGGTAAATATACGGCTTTAACCACCATGCCCGTAGGCTATGGCTGTCCGCCTGCAGGCACCACGCAAGCTGTTCTCAACCTCTTGGGCCGTCATGGTAATCGCCCTTCTCACGTTCATTATTTTGTCTCGGCTCCAGGTTATCGCAAACTCACTACCCAATTTAACATTGAGGGTGATCAATACCTTTGGGATGACTTTGCGTTTGCAACACGTGATGGATTAGTTGCAACGGCAACCGATGTTGTTGATCCAGCAGAAATGTCAAAATTCAATATAGATAAACCCTTTAAACACATCATATTTAATTTTGAATTGGTCAAAGAACTCAATCAAGCACCACCGACAGAGATCGATCGTCGTCGCGCAAGCGTCTAATCAAGGTCCACCTCAGCATAATCAGCTAGATCACTGAATAATAACACTAACCACTATCAAGGATTCGTTATGGTTACTCAAAAGCTCGCTCTAGTAGCGTTATTTTTACCCACGCTACTCTGCAATTTATCCACTCGGGCTGCTCCTGCTAAACAGCCAAATGTCTTGGTCATTGTGGCTGATGACTTGGGATTTTCGGACATACAACCATTTGGTGGCGAAATTTCTACACCAAATCTAAAAAAATTAGCCAAAGAAGGTGCTGTACTCAGTAACTTTCATGCAGGTCCAACCTGCTCAGTCACACGCTCTATGTTATTGACAGGAAATGATAGCCATCAAGCTGGTCTGGGCAGCATGGCTGAGTTTTTACAGCCCGAACAGAAAGGCAAACCGGGGTATGAAGGCCGTTTAAATAATCGAGTGATAACCTTAGCTGAGATATTAAAGCCTCAAGGCTATGCTTCTTTTGTCACAGGTAAGTGGCATTTGGGTGCAACAGAAGAGAGCAACGCAAAAGCACGTGGTTTTGATCGCTCATTTACGCTCATGCCTGGTGGCGCTGCACATATGGATGCAAGCCAAATGTTCCCAGGAAATTATAAAGCTCGATATTTAGAAGATGGTAAAGATGTAACCTTGCCTAAAGACTTTTATTCGAGTGATTTCTTTACCAGTAAAATGCTTGCTTACTTAGAAAATGACCGTAAAAAAGATCAGCCATTCTTTGGATATTTGGCGTTCACCGCGCCACACTGGCCTTTGCAAGCTCCAGATCAATACTTAAAGAAATATGACGGATATTATAAAGAAGGTTATGAAAAAGTTCGTCAAGCCCGCTTAGAGCGTATGATCAAATTAGGCATTATGCCAAAGGGAACAAAAGTTAATAATCCGCTCATGGATGTCTTCCCTGCTTGGGATAAGTTAACCGAGGCGCAGAAAAAAGATCAAACCAAAACCATGCAAATCTATGCAGCCATGATTGACAACATGGATCACAATATCGGTCGTGTGGTTAACTATTTAAAACAGACTGGTGAACTAGATAATACGCTAATTTTATTTATGTCTGACAATGGTGCGGAGTCTGCTACACCAGAATCATTAGGCACAACTGAAGATAAAAATGGTATTCGTGAATGGGTCGATGCGACATTTGACAATAGTCCTCAGAACATGGGGAAAAAAGGGTCATATGTGACTTTAGGTCCACAATGGGCACAAGTTGCCTCTACGCCATTGCCTTATTTCAAAAGTATTTTGTCAAATGGCGGAATTCACGTGCCTGCAATTATTCGTTATCCAACTCAAATAAAGGCAGGTCAAATTAATTCCGAAACCATTCACGTCATCGACTTTGTTCCCACTATTTTAGAACTTACAGGTGCTACACGACCAGATACACGCAATGGACAACCTTTATTAAAAATGGAAGGACGTTCTTTTCTTCCCCTATTTAAAGGTAAAGCTTTACCAGAACGTACTTTAGGTTGGGAATTTAATACCCGTCGCGCCTTATACAAAGGTGATTGGGCTGTTCAATTTCAAGTCCCTCCTTATGGTACTGGAGAATGGGAACTCTACAATCGAAAATTAGATCCGTCTTATCGCATTAATTTAGCATCTAAAAATCCAAGTAAGACCCAAGAACTTGCTCAAGATTGGGCTGAGTATGCTCAACGTGTAGGGGTTGTGGAGGCTCCAGTTCGCTACAAATACGGTCAAATGAATTGTTTTTATGATCAATGTATTCAGCCAGTTTTTTTGAAAAATCTAGGCAAGTAATAATAGTTTAATTCTTAGAAGTATTAACATGTTAGGAAAAATTTTGCTTATTAAAAAGATAGTCTTTTAGATAAACCAAAGCAAATAATGTGGAAATACTTCTCTCAAGGAAGTAGGAATTAAAATATGAAGTTTATTCACGCTACTATCTTATTCGGTTTAATCGGTTTAAGTGCATGTGGTCTCCCCTCCACGCCAGAAATTAAGCAGCAAAAAACTGAACTGAACTTAGGGGATAGGAATAAATGTAAACAGTATTCAGGTTTACCACAAAACTGGCAAAAGAAACCTGAAGCGGGCATGGTCAAAATTCAGGGTGGAACCTTCAATATTGGGAACAATCAAAGCTACCGAGAAGAGAAAGCACTTTACAAAAGTGAAAGAACAGTTACAGATTTTTGGATAGATGCAACTGAAGTGACTAATGCTCAATTTCAAAGCTTTGTTGATGCCACTGCCTATGTAACTGAAGCAGAAAAACAGGGAGAAGCAGCAGTATTTACTGAACCCCAAAAACCAGTCAAGGAGTTAGCTTGGTGGTCATTGATGAAAGGAGCGAATTGGAAACAACCTTGGGGGCCGAATAGCCATCGTAAAATTGAGCCCAATCAACCTGTACGAATGATCACTTTAAAAGATGCAATGGCATATGCAGACTGGCTAGATCGAGATCTTGCGACAGAAGAACAATGGGAATATGCCGCAAAAGGCTTTAGCCATGAGCGAGATGTAAGCGCAGATTTAAAACATGTGGATGCCAATGTTTGGCAAGGGGAATTTCCTTACCACAATGAGAATAAAGATGGTTACCGAGATGTTGCACCTGTGGGATGTTTTGCAGCAAACGGCTTTGGTCTCTACGATATGATTGGCAATGTCTGGGAATACACCAAAAGTCCATTTACTGGAACGCATGATGATCACATGGGAATGAATCAACTTGAGCATCATCAAGATAATCCCGCTTTTAACTTTTATACCATCAAAGGTGGCTCTTTCCTGTGCGCATCAAATTACTGTATGCGTTACCGAGCCGCTGCTAGACACTCACAAGAAATCGATTTAGGCATTAGCCATGTCGGTTTTAGGACAATTAAAAATATTCAATAATTTAATGGATTAAAACATGAAGAGAAACATAATGGCTGTGCCATTGCTTATAGCAATGGCAGCAGTGGTGAACTGCGCCTATGCAAAAGAGATGAGCATTGATGTCACGTTAAAAAACTTATACGCAGATCGGGATTTTGATGACGCTACCAAACCCTCAGTCGGGAGTTGGAGTCAAGGCATTATCGCCCGTGCCAAGGGGGAGCATGAACTAACACAAGATTTTGCTTTAACGTTTACAGGTTCCGTTCAATACGCGCAACGTTTAAGTGATGATAAGCATCTCAATGATATGATTTTACCGTTTGATCCTGTTACAAAGGAGCAGGCTTCAAATTACAATAAAATTGCAGGTTCGATTGGAGCGAAGTATAAGCAGCATCAGTTAAGTTGGGGGAACAATGGGTAGACACGCCTCTCGCAACAACAGATTACAGTCGACAATTGATTACAATTTATCAAGGTTTATTATATTCAGGCCAGTTGAATGAGCAGGTAAAACTGGATGTGGGCTATTTAGATAAATACTCGCCACGAAATGAAGAAGAGTTTAGAAAACTTTCTGTCAATAAAAAAGAATCTGATGGCTTAACTTATATTGATTTAAAGCATAAAGCTTTTGATCGTAAATTACAGACTCAAATCTTTGTGAGTGAATTAGAAGATTTATATAATCAATATTCTATCGGTCTAGACTATAAAAATAGTATTGACCAATTTCGGTTGAATACTAAATTTAGGTATTATTATACAGAAGAAACAGGTGATGAACTACTTGGTTATATTGATAACCAGTACTTTGGCTTGATGCAAGAATTTGGTTATGGGCCAAATACTATTGGTTTAGGTCTCCAAAAAATTCAAGGGAAGAGTAATTTCCCGATGTTAGATGGTGCTGTTCCAGTTTTAAGTTATGTCAATTGGACTCAGGGAACTTTTAATAAAGCAAATGAACTTTCCTATCATTTCACTTTTAATCATGATGCCAGTTGGTTAGTTCCAGGTTTAAACCTATTGGCACGCTATGTTGATGGACAAAACTATGCAATTAATGGCCAAAAAGGATATGACGAAAGTGAGTTTGATTTTATTGCGAACTATAGAATTACTGAGGGTAAATTAAAAGGGTTAGGTTTTCAGTGGCTGAATTTGAATTATAAAAATGATATTCAAGGTGATTACACAGAGAATAGATTTTTTACGACATAGTCTTTTAAATTTTAAGCTACGAAAAATTATTATTTCAAGTTCCAATATACTTTCTTTGAGAAATATATAAATCGGGCTTTTAGCCCGATTATTTCGTAAGAGAAAAATTTGCTATCGAATTAAAACTATTAAATTAAAAAACTATTTCTCAGTATCGCTCGATTATGACACCTCTTGCTTTGGGAGATTGTCGAGGATCTTTCACAATCAGAAAAGCACGAAGCAATAGTCTTATTCTGCGATTTAGAAATGGGAGATAAATAGCCGGTCATCGCAAGTCTGAATAAATAATATCGACAACGTTTAGAGAAATCTTTCATCGCACTATTCATCGAGGGACAAGTACATAGGGAATTCAATATCAAAGCTTCAGCCCTTGAAATGGCTCAAAGTTTTTTAGCTGGTTACTACGATTTACGCACCCTAAACAAAAACATTTCAAATAAAACTCTCCTAGAAGATGTAGTGAATAGCCTTTTAGTCAACTTATAACTACATCACCAGTAAAAAAGAAATAATAATTTTTAATTTTGTAATGATCGTTAAAGAAATAACAATACCGTCGTAGCGAAGAGTTTAAGATATGGGTTTATTGAGTTACTCCCCCATTAAGTTGAATGATTTTTTTGTAGATATTGTTTCAGCATTGCAAATGTTAATTCGCCAAAATGGCGTTCCACCAATTGAGATGGTGTCAGTTTAACTTGGAATAAATATCCATTAAAAACTTAGCATTAGCTTAAAATTCAATCTGGATTTATACTCAATTTTACCCTTCCTTTATAAACTTTTAATAACCAAGGCAATACGCAAACAATACTATGGCTACAGGACGCAAGAAACGTCAATACTTAACTTTAGTCATGGCCGATGACCTAAAGAAGATCGACCTTCAGCATATCGACCAGACTAATGAATCAGATCTCAATCTACTTGTTCGGATCTCAAAGCAAAATGACGCTGAAATGGTGATTAAAAAGATCGTTTACTAATTTTTAAAACTGGTACCGCAAAAACTGCTTCTGGTAAAGATTTACCATTAATCACCATTACCCGTAAAAATGGCGACCAATTCCGTTATTCAAAGCAAGACCGTGACTCAGACTATACGGGTGTATCTACAAGCTACCATGTCACTGGTAAAGCCAAACGTGAAAAGGTTATCACTGGTGAGAAAGGCAAGGTGAAACACTTAAAAGGGACATTTACCAACAAAGTCGAAGCTGAACGTGTGAGTGCTGCGAAGATGGCTGAGATTAAGCGCCAAATGGCGAAATTCAGTATCAATTTAGCGTATGGTGTACCACAGATCAGTACAGGGTCCCCCATTAAGCTTCAGGGCTTTAAAGCTGAGGTAGACTAGCTGAAGTGGATCGTTGAAAAAGCTACGCATAATTACTCTATAAGTGGTTTAGCTACACAGCTCGAATTTGGGACATCTTTAAAATAAGGTCTTTAATATATACACTTAACCTAGACTAAAGTTATGATGACATAAATTATTCATTGTTACTGATATATTATAAAAATCACTAATTCCATATAATAAATTCAGGGGAAAATAATGCCTGTAGCATCTAAAATATGTGAGCTTCTAAATAATAAAAGTAAACCAAACTGGTGGCGATTCACCATAAATCGAGCCATTGAATGTGGTGAGTTATCATCTGTAGAACTTGAGGAAGCATATTTAATTGCTAAAATGGAATTTGGACTAGAAGAAAAGTGTGCAAACTACCCTTCATTAACTAAGCCAGTAGAACTTACGGGTTATCATGAAGAAGTAGAAGAGACAAGATTAGTTTCTATTGGAAATACAACTAATATCTCAAATCTTGTATCACAAAAAAAATTGAATTTTCAACTACTGGATTAACAGTTATTTATGGGCATAATGGAGCTGGAAAATCAAGTTATGCAAAAATACTTAAGAATGCATGTCTAACCAGAGGTGAGCCACCAGAACTAAGAAGTAATATCTTTCAAGTAAATGCTGGAATACCAACTGCTGAGTTTCATATAGAATCAAATGGTATTTCTGAAATAATAGAATGGAACAATAAGCTAGAACCACATCCTCGCCTAAAATCAATTAGAGTCTTTGATACAAGCTCATCAATTCACTATTTATCTAAGACTGGTCCATTAGATTTCAAACCTACTGCTTTAAAATTATTGGATGAATTACTAAAAACAAGTGAATTCATAAAGAATAAAGCAAAAACAGAAGAAACTTTTTATGCTGCGGCCACTGTTCTGCCAAAGATGAATTCAAATACAACACCTAGCAAATTAGTTATAAGCGCATCTTTAGATCCAAATCAAGTAGATCTGCTGTGTGCAACGCAGGAAGAGTTAAAAGAACTATCTGACCTACGGGTTGAAGTATTGGAATTAGAAAACAATACACCTGAAAAACTTCGAGAAGAATATAAAAATAGAAGATTAAGAATTGTCCCACTTCAAGTATTCCTGACATCACTTATAAATGAATTAGGATCTGAAAAATTTCAACAAATTAAAGAATTACATGAAAAAAAAGTTCAGACAAAAAATGCAGCAGACTTGTCAAGTAAATCAACTTTTTCTGTATTACCCATATCTGAAATCGGATCTGAAGAATGGATTACAATGTGGAAATCCGTTAAAAATTTTATAGAATGTTTAAATAACAATTTTCCAGTTTTAGAAGGGGATCATTGTCCGACTTGCTTACAAGTAGTGGATCATGCAACAGCTGCAAGACTTTTAACATTTGATGAATATCTGCAGAATGAATTACAAAAAGAAGCTGCAATTGCATTAGATAATTGGAATACTGTACTAAAAAAAATTAAGAAATTAAATTTCTCTAAAACTCCCTATGAGGCCATACTCAATGATATTAAAAGCAAAGATGAAGCGTTTAGTCTCCTTTTATATAATTTAATTGACCAATTAAATGAACGGGCAAAAAGTATATTAAAAGATATACCCTCCTTTGACTTTGATGATATAAATTTAGAATCATTTACAAGGCTTAATACTCACATTTTAAAATTAGAAGAGCTTGAAAAAACAGTATTAAATGATGATAGTAAAATAAAATCCATTTTATTAAAAAAACAGAGAATCTTGGAAATTGAAGATAGAGAAAAAATAATATCGGTGAAGGATCAAATAAAAGAAGAGATAAAAAAAGCGAAAAAAAATGAATTATTTAGTAAAATTACTAGCACTTACATTTTGCTGGGGAGTATATTCTATAAATTTACGTCCAGATTTATATAGTCTAATAATTTGATCTAAATTAATTAACCGAGCCTCATGTAACTTTACTAGATAACAAATAAAATCATAGTCAACATAATCCAACCTAGCTAGTTCTTGTGCTGCCCTATCAAGAACTAATCTCCTAACTCCATATTTCTCAAAAAAGTTTTCGAAAAATCTATTTGTTGAATCAAGTTTAGCCGTATAATCTTTATGCGCCAAAGCTGTGATTTCTTGTCGTTTAAAAAATATACCAATAATTCCAACTAAGGCACCAAGCAGTCCAACGATATGAGTAATTTCCATTAGCCCCTCTAAGCAGTAACAACTACTGGTATTTCAAAAGAAATAGGATCTGTATATTCCGCACACATAATATTTATTTTTATTACACCTTCATCAATAGCGTTAGGAACTAGATAATAATTATCAAATTTTATTTTTCTTGTATGTAAAAGTGAATTAGTTGTAATGTAAATAGTATTTTCATCGGAGTAGCTATCACTTAAGCCCATATTTACTTTTGGCATTAAACTTCCGTAATCTATAGTCGCTAAGTTTTTTAACACTCCTGACATATAGTCCTGCTGTCTTGCCTCGGGTGACTTAATATTTGGAATCAAACTTTTCTGTATGTTCTTTTGATACCATTTAATATCTTCATCAGATTTATCATCAATAATTGTAATAAAATTTGGAAATTCGATTTCTACACTAATCATGTTAGCCAAATTATTACCAATATTTTCAACAGCAATATTTAACTGACTTGATCTTACTTCTAACTGATGAAGTGCTCTTAAAGCGTGATTATGATTATTTATATCTACTTCTGAAATAGCATCAACTTCATCATTATATTCTTGAATATATTTTTTTATATCATGCATTCCCAAAATTGAATGAGTTGTCAATAAATCTCCTGCACGTCGCATTTCCATGCGAGTGGAAATTCTTTCAGGTTTTTCATAGTAGTCATCCTCCCTTAATTTGAACCAAAATAGCTCTATTTGATCAAACTCTTCTATTGAAGTATTCGCTATGTCATTAATGCTTACTTTAAGTAAAGGTTGTTTTACTTTAATCGACTCTTTAATACGTTCATTTTCTTCGCGGAGTTTTCTATTTTCCTCACTGAGCTTAGCTAGTTCTTCAGCAAGTTGACCTGAAATTTGGTTTCCTCTGATCCAACCGCCCCCCCGATGCTTTCTCATGTTTTTATAAAGTGAATTTGAAATCTTATGTTTTAAATCATCTACCGTATCCCAAAATTCGCACAAACGATCAGTCAGAACCTTTTCTCGAAAACGCTGTAGTTTATCAATATTTTCATTGTTAGCATCTCGTTCATGCGGGCGTGTAGGAACATTATCATTACGAACAAAACAAAGTATCTTTAACCCTTTACTGATAGCGTAATCGAACTCTTTTTCTGTAAAGCTAATCCCATCTTGTTTCGAGATCGAACCGTATCGATGACCCAATATTAAAATATAAAAATCACTTGAATCAATTAAATCTTTAATAATTGTCCATTGCTCATCATTATCAGCACCAAATAATTCCATACCTACTGGAAAGTTATAAGATTCTAAAACAGTATTAATTGCGGCACTTCGCGCTTCTATTAAATCTGTATATGTTGAACTAATAAATACTTGGTACTTCGTATCTTGACTCATTTTTTCTTTATAAAATAAACATTGAATTAATTAACATTTATAGCATCTCAACAAAGTTAGATAAATACATATGTATTAGATAATTTCTTGCTTTTAAACTAAAACAGCACAGCATGGTTTTATGTTATGAATACAATTCCTGCCTAAATAGAACCTCCGCTTGAGCATCATTTAAATCAGTAAATTGACGACCGTTCTTTTCTCGATCACTGTCGCCATAGTTAAATGACATATAAAGCACACCATTTGGTTTCAAGGCAATTATCAACTTTCCTATGACTTCAGCTAAGCATTCACGCTCACAATGCAATAAAGAGGCACATGCCCAGACCCCATTATAAGCCTCATGCTCATAAGCACCTCGTTAATTAGCCATTTTATCTAACTAAAAGTTGTCTACAAAATCGGTGGCTATTCATATCAACTTCAAACGTTGAAGCTGTAAATTCTTCTGCATTCTTATTGTAGTAGTCTATTGTTTTAATTACGAATACTTAGGCTAAAAATCACAATTAGTCTACTAAAAAACAAAAAAATAAGGGAGCAAAAACTCCCTTTCTATTCACGGCTCGCCAACTTATTTTCAATCCACTGATGAATTTCATAAGCAGACCAACCGATACGATTCTGTGTAATTTTTACTTTTTTGGGAAAAGTCGGATCATAGTAAGGTGAGTATTCATCCATCATTTCATAGATTGTTGATCTACCTACACCAACAAATTTAATAACTTCTTTAATACTAATCAGTTGATTCATTTGAAAAGTTTGTCCAACAAACGCATTCATGAAATTTACTCCAAATCAATAATGCGAGCGTTACTGCTCAAATAATCAGGAGATCTGTAAAAATTAACTAATTCACTGCCCTCACACTCCCCTGTAACTCTTTATGCATATCCTGTACAAATCCATCATCTTGATTGAATTTAGGCTTTGCCTTAGTTTTTGAGTCAGTCTGAGTTTGTTCAGACTCAACAACCTCATCCGAGTAAAACTCCTCAACCAAATCCAATCCTTCCTCCGCATTCACCTCAAACTGTGCATTACTCAAGCCTAGTCGTGCTATTGCGTCCAAGGCATTTTGATTGAAGCCTACGGTTTTACTTTGTTGGTCAATCTCCTTGGCAGTTTGAATCGCTTGTTGAAGGTTTGTGCCATCTCGTAAGGTTAAATCCACATAATACACCGGCTGACGATAGCTTTGCGTAGTGGACTTTCCCCGAAGTGTCAGTTGTAGCGGTAGACATGACAGTAAGCCACCCGATGCCGCATGGTAATAGTTGAGTCTTGCTGCCAAAGTACGAATACTATTAAAACTTGTGGTTCTAAAGATGAATGTACCCAACTCATCGGATTCATCTAAATTCACATAGAGTCGGCCATACGGTTTACACAGCCCTCCTTGGGCCAATGCACATAAATCTGGAGATGGACAAGGATGATGCTCAACCCCTTGATGGGTCAGTCGCTGGCAAGTTTCTCCATTACCCACACAAACAGGTCTACCCGTTTGACGGTCAAATAGGCTGTACTCTGCACGAAGATTGAGTTCAGGATCATTAAAGATCATCCGCACTGGAATGGTTCTGATTTTTTGATTGGGTGCTTTAACTCGAAGTTGTTCATCGAGTGGATGTTTGACCCAACCACTGTCCTTATTTTGGATTTGGCTGGTAATGGTAAATTGGTCATCCTTTTCAGGGATGCGTTTACCATTTTTCTCAACCATCTTACCGATACTGATCCGTCCTAGTATTGGCGGTGTAATCGCTAAACCTTTGATCATATTGATTTCCTCTTTTTGTAAATTGAATAGGCATAAAAAAGCCCATGCTGTAGGCATGGACTCTGATATAAGCTTGTGTGATTGAATTACTGGCTTGATGCTTGTATGGATAAAAATCTGACTTATCCACCATTAACATAAATCTGAAAACGCCGTGTGCCTTGCTTGTTCTGCTGAAATTGATTGAGATATTCAGGGTGTGATTTGAGTAAAGCCTTTGTATCCAAAGCAATCGAGTCTTTAGATTTCTTCCACGTCACTGAACCTGTTTTAAAGGTGGCGCGCTCAGCCTGTTGCATCTTGGCTTGCAACTGATGTTTAAGGAAGTCAAATTGCTCCTGATACTTTTCAACTTGATTGCGTACTCGGATCATTTGCTCAAATTGTTGATTGGCTTGCTCGTCTTCAGATAGATCGGTAGTACTGAGTGGTACATGTTCAGGATAGAGTAGCTGTAAAGCTTTGGCTGCCGATTCACTGGCATCTGCTTCAGGTGGGATATCCTTTTCCACACAATCCCAGAAGTAACGTTCCGCATTAATGATGTGTTGTATCACCGATTCAGAACGCGTGACTTTAAAAATGCGTGTTTCATGTCCACAGAGCAGCACACAAATATGCGCTGCTTTTTTGCCTGTCACTGCCAATTGATGTTGCACTTGGCAAAGTACATATAAAGGCACACCATCTCGCCAGAGTTTAGCCCCATATTCCCCTGCGGTTTTGCACTCCAGAATCTGTACATCTGCATCACCCACTACGGAATAATCCAGATTAGCCAGCATGAAATACTTGTCGGGATCAGGATGCTGTAATACGGCATTGACCCGACGGACTTTATATTTGGTATGCATGCTGTAATACTCGGCAACAAGCGGTTCAAGTCGCTTACCCCAATATAAAGGTGCATAGCCTTCACTATCCTCTTCAATGCTTTGTTGAATCCGTCCTGTTTTGATCATCCACAATTCCAGCATCGACATATAGGGATTAAGGCCACAGGCAGCAGCACAGTCACTACTGCCAATGCCCTTGCGTCTTACTTCAAGCCATTCCGCTTGGCTCATATTTTTGGTCTCCACAAAGCGTTTAGCGGTAAACAGTTTCGGACAGTTGGTATGTATATTCAGTATTGCATTGTTTGGATTAATTAAAGCTGAGTTCATAGAAATTTCCTTTAATATTAAATTTGGGGCATAAAAAAGCCGCGTCCGAAGACGCGGCTTTAAAGGCTAAGATTTGCTTCACAGGTGAAGAGAAATGTTTGGCTTCGTTCAGTAATACTTAGACTAATTCATGAAACTAAGGTCTATTCAGTTTAGGCAAGCATACGCAGCGCCTGTTCCAGCCCGCGCTGCTTGAGTCCGGCGCCTGCACCAAACCAGGCTGAATCGAGACGATGATCCTGACTCATGGCACGACGTTCATGGTCTGTGAACTCGGTAATAGCGCATAGCAAGCCATAGGCGGTGTCTTTGGCTGAACTGAGTTCCGCCCCGCGGCCATGCCCGTTAAACATGGTCATGACTTTTGACATCGCGCGCCCATTCGGTTCAGTCCTGTTATCAGCTTTAGGGACCGGGTTGGCCTGGCTAGCGACATTACGATAGAACTGAATAATGCCTTCGTCCTGCTCTATTGGACTGAGGCCGGTATTGTTGAATACCGCATCAAAATATGCTGCCGCTTCAGTCTGTGTGACTTTACGCTGACTGAGCTGTTTCATCTCGTACATATGCTCATCCCATTGCCGTACCGAGATACCCAACTGCTGTTTGATTTTGCCTGCATCAAATCGGGTGCTGTGCGGGACTTTAACCACTCCAGCACTGCTTTGTCCTTTAAGTGCAATCGCCAAGGTGTTATTGCAGACCACACGGATTGAGGTAAATTGCGCCGTGGTTGCCAATGTACCGTCACACGCCGTAGCCAAGAGGATATAAGCATTGCTGACATCTTTGCCTTTTAAGGCTGCACTTTGTCCTGTCCGTGCCAATGCCCAGAACTTCTTGCCGCCTTTCAGAACCCCTGCAGTTTCCAGTTCAAATCCGGACTGCTCGGTTAAATCACGGTAGAACTCCAAGATCTGTTTGGGTTGCACTTCCTGATAGCGCTGACTGACTACCGATAATGGGGCATGCGTATCTGAGCGGTACAGTACCCGCTGTTCTTCAAAGGGCATGATGATGCTTTGCCCACGATCATTCTGAGCCATATAGCTGACATGGGATGATTCAATGCGCCAGTTCATGCCAGCCTGCTGTGCCCAGACTTCAATCGGCTGGTTTTGCGTGAGCTGGTTGCCCAGACCATGCCAGGGGGTTTGACCGACATAGGCCATTTGTTCAAGTTGATGTGCCATAATCTAATCCTGATGATAAATAATGAATAAATTTAAACTGTTAAGAGTACGAATATAAACGGTCTACTATTTATGCAATGGCGAACGGTAAGATGCCTGTGTCTGGTCAGCAATGACCAGAATTACCCCACCCAGCATGGCTCCTGCAATCCCACCAATAAAAGGTGAATAGCCCAGTGACTTCGCCAGCGACATGCCCAGCACCGCCAGAGTGGTGGGTGAATTGCGAAGACCCCATTCCTGTAGCGCCGGTTTTAACGGTTCATATTGTGAAAAGTTTGAATCTTCCATCTGGTCAAAATCTCGATACGGCATAAGAAACTCCTGAAAATATATTTATGGGTCAGCAGCTCATTTGTCCTGATCTGGAGAAATGTTCAGCTGCTGCTTCATTCAGGTGTTATGTATCTGAAATTTTTTAGAATCTTGTTCTTATATTATTTAGTCTTACTATTATTCGGCGATATAGAAATGAAATTGACCGGCTTGCAGCTTGGCATTATCATAAGCATGCTGGCCTACATTGCCAGCCGGTTTTAGCAGACCGTTTACCCAATGCACACTAAAAAGTCTATCTTTTTGGTGGGCGACCCTGTGTGTCCCCCTTTGCGGCGGAACGGGAGGGGGACACCTTCGGGTGTGCTGATCTTTTTGGGTATCAGTCTGCTAACCCCTTTTCGTTTCGCCACCATTATTTAGCAGTGATGCGGTGAAACTTCTTTATACCCAAAGGAGTCATCATGACTGTTTTCTTATTTGCTGTTTGCTCTATTCCCATCCCTTCTTCTCTATCTAAACAATCCGGTTCTTCTGCCCTGCTTTGGTAATGAAGATCCTTGCACGCCTGATGTTAATGATGGGGATACTGATCTGGCTGGGCCCGGCTGTTATTGGCTTTTTGCTGATGATGCTGCTGTTCTGGCTCTTGGTTGAACTGGCCGGCTGGAATAAAACGCCGCACCGGTAAAACATCCTGATCTCTTATACCTTCTTAAATCAGACGCCGATCATCCTCTGTTTATGATGAGAATTATAATGTCTTTTTCTAATCGTCTGCCCTTACTGGGCATTGTGCTGCTGGCGGCTGCCGTGTTAGCTGGCTGCGAAAGCAAATCCAAACGTGATTTTAATGCCGGCTGCCAGTCGGGTGGCACAGACCGTTCCACCTGTTCCTGTGTCTATGACCGGCTGGAAGCTCATTACTCTCCTGCATTTATGGAAAAGCTGGGCCAACAGAATGTCAGTCAACTTGATCTGCCTCAGGATTTTACCGAGCAGATGCTACGTGCAGCTCAAGCCTGCCAGTCTCGCTAGGGGTGCGAATATGCAAATCAAGCATTATCTGATCGGGGTATATATCGTAATTGCCCTGCTGTTTTCAGCATATTTAAAAGGTTGCAGCGCGACCGCAGACCGCAGTTATGCCTATAACCTGGGCAAAGCCATGGTTTGGCCGGTGTCCATGTTTAATTAATTCCATTTACTTAAAACTTATTCAACAACAATAATTTGGAACGATTTTAATGAATAAACAGATCAAGAATTTTTTGCAGTCAGGGGTGATTGTAGCCAGTCTGGCATTACCGGGCTTAAGTCATGCAGACATGACGCAGGTGATGGCGCTGGTCAATGATCCTTCTGCCGCACCTGCAGTGAAACGCTGTGAGGGCAATACCAATTGCAATGCGTTTGTGGCACTCAGCAAGCAGTGGCAGGTCATCCCCAAAGATGATCCGTTGCGCTATTTCATCTATAGCGGTGATCTGAATGGGCTCATCCGGGAAGGCAAGGATTTGCATCAGCACAAGTTATTAGACCTGGATGACTTTGCCTATCAGGTTTTTGATTATCACGCCGAGAATTCTAATGACCGCTGGCTGTATGTCAAAGGCTTATGCGTACTGAAGTATGTGCAGCGCACCCAGTTCACAAAGCCATAATCAGGCCCTTTGGATTTACCCGCATTCCCGTTTTAAAGGACATACCGCCATGAAAAAACTGATCATCACGGCTGCACTTTTTACCCTGCTCACCGCCTGCAGCAAAACACCTGAAAGTCCAGCTTCTGCTGCTAATAGCGAACATGAATCCGTTTCATCTGATGACAGCGCTATAAAAGATGAGACAAAAGAGCGTGAGGCTGAAGCGGCCGCCATCGCGCATGACCGCTATGACCCGGACAGTATTTATGAAGGGGCTGAAAATATTGATATTCCACCGCCACAGATGAAAAGAAAGCTATTGCCCGGTGAAGCACTTGAAGTGAAGTTTAGGCCTGCCGAAACTTATGTTGGGTTTACAGTCATCACATCCACTGTCTTAGATAGCACCCGCTTAAGAGTAGTCTCAGAAGTTAACGATGTACTGGATAAAGTGGAAATAGACAACTCCAACTGCAAAGTTATTGGTATAGAACCATATACGGTTAAATTTCCTAAGCAAACCTACTACGGTGATAACTTTAACCTGCTGCTAAAGGGCTGTACTGCAGACGAAATCAAGGAAGTCTATTTGTATACGACACGTGGCAAACTCACCCACCGTGCCATTGTTGAAGAATAGCTTCAAATATAATCCAGCCTATTTTTTACCGGCTTGCGCTTTAGCTGTTGGTACAGACTGAGCTAATGCCTGACTTTATGGCTATCACAGCCAATGTAATGAAGATCTAGCTCCTGCTGAATGCAGATGATGGCTAGATGATTAAAATGCGCTCTGGCGAGTGCTTTAAGGGCTATACCCCCCGCAAAATCAGCTCGCTTTAGCCCAGGTCCATACACCGTTTTCCTCTGTCTTGGCTAATTCTGCTTATGCATTGAATCAGCACAAAAAGTTTCAATCCCTAGAAGAACTGAGACAGAGAGCATACCAAGAAGAATGACATGACTCATATAAAATTACTGTCCGCTGCCTGCTTATTGATCGCTTTGCTGAGTGCTTGCACCCCCTCACAAGATAGGGCTAGCAAACTGATCAGCCACAGGCAGAGCTTGATCCGAAAACCCAGAAATTCATGCAAACGGATTTAAGCGAAACACTGGCCGATGATGAAATGCCGGCTTCATCTGAAACAGATCTGAACAATCAAAATTTAGATACGGCATCGATTGCTGATGAGCAAACAGAAGCTAAGGCTATAGCTGAAGAATTTGACATACGCGTCTACCGTGCTGAATCGCAAGGTTCATTGACAGGTTATATTGATAAAATCGATATTATTTCACTCAACGATCAGCCCACCACCATTACGGGCGTTCAGGTCAACCGCGGCAACTGTGAAATAACCCGCATATATGATTATAAAAACATGTATTACGGCTCAGCGGCTTTAGCTTATCCGCGCTGCAAGGTTGAGTCTATTCGTGAAGTCAGTATCAGTACAGCTTATGGGACTTATGCTTATCGGATTGGGTGATTCCAAAATAAAAAATAAGCGGAAAACTTGCTTAACTTTCCGCTTAAACACATAATTTCTTATTGGCTTTTTCGCCAAATTATTATGTAAAAATTACGAGTAAAAAAGGCCCCCCTTAATACGCTGCGAAAGTTATCATGAGTTATTCATAATTAAACAAATTTGTCTTTTTTTTATGATCACTGTAAGCTGACTTTATTTGATTCCAAGTCCACGTAAAATTACCCATGCTGTTACGACTATTTGATATAAATTCTATTTTCCAATTATCGGTTTTATCAGCATCAACACTCATTTTGACCTTAAAACCCATATCTAAAAAACCAAACTCTAAATATTTAAAAAATGCCAATATTCTTGCTCTAGCATCTTTATCTCGTTTTATTTTATTTGGACTTGTCTTTTCTCTAGAATCATTGTGAGAAAAAATAGATTTATCATATTCGTCTAAAAAATTTTCATACATAATACTGCGTAACACAGGAATGATTGAACCCTCTTTTTCTACACTTCTATACACTAAATGTTGTTCTTTGGGCCAAGTTTGCAATAATAATTTCATTATATTATTACATTCATAAAGCTTATTATATTTAGACAAACGCTGCCCATTCAAAAAATTTGATTTACCAACAGCAAGCTTTAATTTAAAATTTTTGGGATCATCTTTTAAAAAATCGAAATAAAAAAGCTCAATCAGATGTTGAAACAAAAAATGCAATAAATTATCAACTAAAGTACCTGGTTTGAAATTTAATGGTGTCTTCAAAGTTGAATAATATTTTTTACCTTGAGACGTATTAAATGTAGAAAAACCTGTGATAGATGTACGTGCAAATATTGAGTAGTATGGAATTTCTCTTAGCAAATCCATAAATTTTCTCTGAATTGCCTTATTTTCCAATTGAGTATTCGGGCTCACTATTTCTGCATATAATTGAAAGTATCTAAAAATTGATCGATTTACTCTATCTTTAGAAAGAAAGGAGGATAATGCATAGTTATTGAAAAAGTTATAATAATCTAAGAACTGATTTGTATATTCTTTAGGAGAGCTTAAATTATCTATTAAATTATAAAAAAAAATCTCTATAATATCTTGGTCAATGTTTAACTCTGATATTAGAGCCTTATTGTACGATATATCATGAAATTGTTTAAAATCCCAAAAGTATTGATTTAACTCATAAACAATATCATCCTCAAAAAGGTCAAATTGAATCATATCATCAAAACTATCAACTTTGATTGAAAAATTATTACCCTTTTTTTCTCTTAGAAAATTTCTAATTTCAAAAGCTACGACTTCGTTATTTTCCTCAAACCATCTATACATATCTGGAAATCTTTTTTTTGCTTTAATCATCTCACACGAATAAATAACAACTAATCTAAAAAGATTCGCTAATACTGCTTTAAACAACTCTTCTGTTTGATAATCTCTAATCACGTAATCATTCTCAACTTTTATTTACGTATATTCTTACCATAATTCCTTTGTGTTCACATCAGTCGAAATTAGAATTTTATGCAAAACAATCAACACCCTACAAGCACTATGTGTATGCTTAAATTGAAAGATGTCATCAACAAGTGCCAAATTAGCCGATCCACCATTTATGACAAGCTGGATCAAAAATCCAAGCGTTATGACCCTGACTTTCCTAAGCCACGCAAGCTGGGAATGAACAGCGTTGCCTGGGTTGAAAATGAAGTTGAGCAATGGCTGAAAAACCTGCCTTACCACTAATTCTATTGGCATAACTTTCATAATTTCTTAGTTCTCAAATTCCCGTAATGACCAAAGGGCAATTTCATCATTTGCCCTTACGGGACAGCTATGACTTATGAAAGTGAATTTAGGTTTTTTAATTTAATTAATAAGCATTAATTATCTATATGAAATAAATAGTTAGGTATCTAATACAGATTAAGTAGCTCTTATACACTCAGTACTGATATCTCATTATTCTTAATAATAACTAGGTACTTAGATACCGATTATTAGCACAGATCAATTAATACCTTATTCAAGTAAATTAATCACTTAAATATAAAAAATAGATTGATTAAACAGATGGATACAACTGTCTGGGTAACCGATTCAGTATTCACCGTACTCAGTTATCCACCCAACAGTACCATCATTTTAATAGTTAAAACTTACTTAGATTAGAATCTTATGAGTAATCCCATATGGAACCACAAATTAATATTGAACAAAATTATCCGTCTAATGTATTAGAGCTCACTAGTGAACAATGCAATGGTAAATTTACTCTTAAAGAGAATCCCGTTGTTTCAAGTATGTTCAGTATGATTTTTGCCATTAATCAAATTGAACGTGAATCACTAGAGTACTTATTTAAGCTCAACAATGAAGGCTTAAGCTTAAAGACCTATGACACTTCACTTGATTTATTCTTAAAAGGAATCTATTCAATTGAACAAGTCAGTCAAAGTAACTATCACTGTGAACATAGCGTCATTTTTAAACAAGCCTATGATGCAGTGGTTGCACCTCACATTCATCCTAACGATGAAACTTTATTTTGGAATGCACTACCAAATTATAGATTCGTAGTATTAGATGAGGAGACAGGAAATCCCAAAAGCTCCCATACAACTGCTCAACTAAAAAATGAGTTGATTCGTGAGATTTTTATCCGGATAGATTCACCTATCTTTAAAGCGGCCCAGAATGCACGTGCTGAAAAAGCCAAACATCAGTACAAGCGGGCAGTCAAGTTAATACAATGCCTGAGAGAGCTTTTTAGCAAATTGTTAGTAATCCGTATTGATTTATGCTGGAAACACCTGATACAGGATAATCTCACGTTTGACGAAATGAGAGCCTATTTCGCTCAACTGTTAAAGCGCTTTCATTATGACAAAAACCTTCCCAACATTGCTGGTTATATCTGGAAGCTCGAATTCGGTCAGCATAAAGGCTACCACTATCACTGCCTGTTCTTTATGGATGGTAATAAGTTCCAGCGTGATACTCACTATGCAGAGGTCATTGGTCAGTACTGGTCACAACTGACCGGGAACAAGGGCTACTACTTTAACTGTCACCGCGACAAGATCAAGTATCGCAACCTGGCTATTGGCATGGCTCATCATGATGATCAGACCTTCTTTGACAACCTTGATCAGGTTCTATTGTACATCTGCAAGCAGGATCAGTTCCTCATTGATCAACGTCTTCTAACCCAAAAATTACGTGTATTCCAGACAAGCAAGCTTCCTCGTAAAACCGGGTCTGTGGGGCGTCCCCGCCAATTTAAATACCATGAGCTGTCACCTGTTCAAGCTACACCAAAAGAGCTTGTAACAGGTATCCATACACCGGCTAAATTTAAAGTATTAAAAGGAAATATATAATGAGCTTCGAAAAACTTGAACAAATCAATGCAACAGACTTAATAGGTGGCTCAAATAATCTGCAGCTCTTGTCTTACCTGAAGCATTTAAGTGAAACTGCTCATCAAATGAGCTTGAAGAACTCAAAACCGTTCCAGACCAAAGGAGAGGTACTCATACCTTCAGCAGCATTAATTCAACTAGACACAGCAGTAAAAACCATGTTGCAAATGGTTCAGTCAGGTTGTACGCCTTCCCTCTCCCTGCAAGCTCATCCATTTGTATTAGACAAAATGAGTAGCCTGTTATTTTTTAAAGTTTATGAAATTGTTAAACAGAGGCAATGGATAGATCTTTTAGCAATTAACCAGCATCCCGCAAAAGCCCAGATACATCTATTTTTACAGCAATTATGGAATGAAATCCGGGGATATGCTGCAAGTACTGAGGCTCAAAGTAATCTTAAAACCCGTAACAAGCTAATAACCGATCAAGCTACCAAAAATTCTAGAGTCGTTAGCCGACTACTTACTGCTCATACTAATATTCAGGTAGCGAGAGTTTCTTGTTTATTTAATATGACTGGTCATACACAGCTACTAGACATGAACAGAGATGAGAAGGTGATGACAAAGCTAAAAGGCAAGTTAATTAAAGAGCTTCTACAACTCAATCAAGGAGGGATATTATGTATTCAGTGGCGTATCCAGCAAACCCTGTTCGGTCAGTACTATTTAAATATGCTGGTTTATTATCGTGATCAACATCATTTAAATTTACCTAGTCATGAAGACCACTTTATACATGGATCTGATGACAGTACACAACCGACTGTTCAACTGGATTTAAGCAATACTCTTATACATTATGCTCGAATTGAAAGAGATAATTTTCAGGGAATAAATCTGGCGCAATGGAAAGTAATTTTTAAAGTGATGCTCTATCCTTTGAAGTATTATTATTATCATTCCAAAATCATATCACCCAAGTTTGAATACATCATTTACTGATGGCATTTTAATCAATTCTTTAAAAGCCCAATAATTATTTATTGGGCTTTTTTTATTGAAAAAGTAGTTTTATAAGACTGCAATAAATTAAAACTGAAACGCTTCATTTTCCTATTACATCCTAAATATACCTATTTGAGTTAAACACATCCAAAATTTTATGTGGGGTAGTTTGAGGGGTAAGCTACAGGTAAAAAAATAAGCCCTTGTAGATACAAGGGCTTATAAAAATATTTGGCGGAAGCGGTGAGATTCGAACTCACGGAGGGCGTGAACCCTCGTCGGTTTTCAAGACCGGTGCATTAAACCACTCTGCCACGCTTCCAACGAGCGCTATCATATAAACTATTCGTAAAATTGGCAAATCATTTTGTAGATTTAATTGGACAAGTGTTCAAAATAGAATCAGATATTATAAATTTTATGGTTTTTCATAACGAATTGCATTGATATACCACTGCTTCTTCCCTGAAGGGGTCATCACTTCAATCTCATCATTCACCTGTTTTGAAAGTAATGCCCTAGCCATAGGTGAATCAATTGAAATATGTTGAGGATGATGATCATAAATCTCATCTACCCCGACAATTCGTAAAGTTTTCTGTTCACCATATTCATTCTCAATATCTACCCAGGCACCAAAGTAAACGCGCCCGTCCTGTTCAGGTGAATGGTCAACAATTCTCAGCTCTTCCAGCCGTTTTCCTAAATATCTTACCCGACGATCAATCTTGCGTAAGAGCTGCTTATTATATTGATAATCGGCATTTTCACTACGATCGCCCAGACTGGCAGCCCAGTTAACTTTCTTGGTTATTTCTGGACGTTCTTCGTGCCAGAGCTGTTGTAATTCAGCCACCAACCGGTCATGGCCGGCTCGAGTAATTAAGTTAGATTTCATTATGAATATTCAGTTTAAATACGTATTCAATTTATATAATTATCTATTATGCCATACATTTTCAACATCTTGTCATAATATTAATTTAAAATATATTAATATCAATGACTTATATAAATATCACTCATCTATTTTTGATCAAAATTTGACATAATAAAATTTGCACTTTATTATCCGTTCACTTTTTAGTATTTATGTTCTTTTTATCTATGTAGTTAAACTACACAGTTTTATTTCATCCCTGTCATTTTAAATGACTTCATGACTGCCCATCCTCTTATTGAATTTATCAACTTATAAAAGTTGCAGACCCGTTTTTGTCTGCCTTTTAGGGCATAAGTTACTTTAGCGGAGACACCATGCACAGTAGTTCAACTTCTGGGTCAAGGCTTAGCCTTAACTCTTTATTTTCTACTCTCCCTGTTCGATTACTTGTATTAAGCACAGCTCTTGTACCTTGGCACAATATTAATGCAAGTAAAGCTTCACAATATAATTCCGTTGTGAATACCAATACGTTAACTGTGGTCACGGTGGAAAGCCCGACGACCTTATTTAAAGATGGCAAGATTATGTATGGCTTCGGCTATGATCTTGTCCGTAATTATGCTCAAAACCTGAATGTCAGGCTCGAACTAAAGACAGTTGCAGACAACGCAACAGCTTTAAAATGGGTCGCTCAAGGCAAAGCCAATATGGCAATGACTACGGCTGACTTTAATACTATTGAAAAGCACCAGCTGACGTCTTTCTCTGCAAGCTGTGGAGATACAACCAGTCTGGTTAAAAATGGTTTAAACCCAGCATTGAACTGGGTATTCAAGCAGGCCGAAGAACCGCTAGCTGCTACTGCAAGTGGCTATATCTGCCAAGGTAAACAAAATGGGGCCATTCGTCAGTTGGCTTCTTTTTACAACCGTAATGTAGTACAGCCTGATGCCTGGAAAACCATTCAGCGTGATTTGTCAAAACGTATGCCGATTTATAAAGCGAGTTTTCAGCAAAGTGCTGAACGTTATGACCTAGACTGGCACCTGCTGGCTGCAATTGGCTATCAGGAATCTTATCTAAAGCCCAATTCAGTTTCACCTACAGGCGTACGTGGCCTGATGATGCTCACCAGTAGTACAGCTAAAGCCATGGGAGTACAGAACCGTACAGATCCCCATCAGAGTATTCAAGGCGGGGCCAAGTACTATGATTTAATGCTCGACAAGTTTTCTGACGTTCCTTATCCGGACCGTAACTGGTACGCCTTGGTAGCTTATAATATGGGTCCTGGCGCTGTTGGCCAGATTCAAAAACGTATTCAAACCCAAGGTCGTAATCCAAATAACTGGGTAAATCTTTATGATTATCTGGAACGCCATCAGACCAGTAATGGTCGTTATCGTCAGGCTGTGCAATATGTTACCCGTATTCGAGCCTATCTTGAACATATCAAGAAGTCTGAACTGGTCACAATTTAGACAAAAGTGTTATATGTGATATAGTATATAATACAAACAATTTAATTTATAAAAAAAGCTTACCTTCACGGTAAGCTTTTTTTGCTCTTAAGCTTCTTTTTTTCAAGAAGTTTGCGCAAGAATGTTCTTAAACAGGTCTTTCTGCTCTTGGCTTGGCTTTACAGTCTGTAATGCCATCAATTGTGACATATCGCCTTGTACCTTGATTTTGCCTGTCATAAATGCTTGCATCGCAGCTGCCATATCGAATTCAAGGAAGACTTTACGCAGGGTTTCGCCATCCATATTCAAAGTAGTTTTAGCATTTGAAGACAGACCTTTCTGGATTTTTCCACCATCTAATGAAAGTTCAGTCGTATTATTGTCTGCATTTACAACTACAAGATTAATTGCCAGATTAGCCAAGGCTGGTGGCAGGTTCAAATCACCTGCTTCAGCAGTTAATTTATCAACAGTTGCAAACCAATCATCAGTGAGTAACGCAGGCATAATTTTTCCTCAAGTATATTTTTCAATTTATAGAGCTGCCTTTCCAGACAGCATATTCATGAAGCTGTGAGCTTTTATTTTGTTATAGCATGTAATGAGGCAATTAGAACAATTTTTTTGTACTGATCATTCAGTTTTTGATGTTTTTATGTATTACTGATTTAAATAGGCACCTTAACTGGGCAAGATGCCTAATATTTGATTTTATTCAGCAGCAAAACTCAAATTAACTACATCCAGACGATTAGTTTTTTCCGGTTCTTTGAAGTCATACTCACGTTG
The DNA here is from genome assembly GCF_002307755.1 of Acinetobacter sp. UBA1297. Classification (NCBI taxonomy): domain Bacteria; kingdom Pseudomonadati; phylum Pseudomonadota; class Gammaproteobacteria; order Moraxellales; family Moraxellaceae; genus Acinetobacter; species Acinetobacter sp. UBA1297. The sequence goes on along the minus strand of NZ_DBUF01000012.1, from coordinate 36,040 downwards.
CGAATCAAGTATCTCAAAATCGAACAGTTCACGGTCAGCCAGCTGAGATGGTGATACATTCTGCAAAGCGCCGAAAATACTGTGCAGACGTTTCGGATGGGCTTTATCCCAATCACGCAACATATCATTAATGATTGCGCGCTGCAGATTTTCCTGAGACCCACAGAGATTACATGGAATAATTGGGAACTGGCGCAGCTCCGCATATTTTATAATGTCTTTCTCTTCCACATAAGCCAGTGGACGAATCAGAATATTCTTTTTGTCAGATGACAACAGTTTTGGTGGCATGGCTTTTAGACTGCCACCATGAAACAGGTTCAAAAAGAAAGTTGCCAGAATGTCATCACGGTGATGTCCAAGAGCAACTTTAGTTGCGCCGATTTCCTGGGCAAAACCGTATAGGGATCCACGGCGTAAACGCGAGCACACAGCACAGTATGTTTTACCTTCCGGTGTCAAGCGTTTGGTAATGGTATAGGTGTCTTTTTCCAGAATGTAATATGGAATATTGTTTTCTTCCATATAACGCGGCAAGACATCCTCTGGAAAGCCAGGCTGCTTCTGGTCTAGGTTGACAGCAACTACATCAAAGTTAATTGGTGCAATACGCTTGAACTGTAGCAAAATGTCCAGCAAGGTATAACTGTCTTTACCACCCGATACGCACACCATTACCTTGTCGCCATCTTCAATCATCTTGAAGTCACGAATAGCATGGCCAACTTGGCGACGCAGCTTTTTAAGCAGACGATAATAGGCTGAACTGGTTGGCAGTTCTGGCTTGAAATTAAATCCCTGGTTGGACTCAACTGGCGAGTACATAGAACAGAATTACCCATAAAAGAAATACCGCGCGATTTTAGCCGATCTCCCTCCGATTCGCATCACCGAATTACAATTAATGTGGAACACCACTGGTCAGAAAAAAATAAGCCTTTGTATAAAAAATAGACGCTCGCGTTCAAAATTGTATCAAAATGCTTATATTTTGGACTTTTCCACAGTTTTCCACAAAACCTGTGGATAAAATTGTGGATTTCTCTAGGCTTGACAGGGGGTGTAATCGGCCTATTAAGGGTTTTATTTAAATTGATCATTTTTTGATCAATTAATATTTATTAATAATTACAAATGCTTATATATGTCAAGCTATACTTTTTAAAATTTTTTTTTTATTTATTTGGTTATTTTCAAAACAAATGGTCTTGCTTTTTTTTCAATTTTTTTTGTTAAAGAAACTCAAGTTTTTGGTTTCCATTGTAGAGTTTTTTGTTAAACTCGGACTGAATTTTGAGCTCCAAGTTGCTTACAGATTACTATGAAAACTTACTTTGATATTTCACGCTTGGGTATCTGGGGATGTGCCGTACTTGTACTGGCTTCAAGCTATAGTAGTGCAGGTCAAATGTATGTCTATAAAGACCAAAGTGGCAGCACCCTCCTGACTAACCGTAAAATGAATGACAGTTCATTAAAGAAAGTTAAAGTTACTTATTATCCTGAGAGTAATATTCACAGTTATAGTAACTGGGGAAAGTCAGAAGCGGCGGTGTTGCCAAGCTATAACAAAAATCGTGATGCTTTTGATCATATAATCAAACAGGCGGCTCAGCAGCATGGTGTCAGTGAAGGTCTGATTAAAGCAGTTATGCACACTGAATCAGGCTTTAATGTAAATGCCCGCTCTCCTGTAGGTGCACAGGGCTTGATGCAATTGATGCCTGCAACAGCACGGCGCTTTAATGTCTCAAATGCATATGATCCTTATCAGAATATTCTAGGAGGAGCCAAATATTTAAGCTGGCTCCTGAAACGTTTTAAAGGCAACACGCATCTTGCTCTTGCAGCCTATAATGCAGGAGAAGGTAATGTTGCTAAATACGGTGGTATTCCCCCATTCCGTGAAACCCAAGATTATGTTCGTCGGGTCACCAGTCGTTATAGCAACCTTTACTCGGGCGGAGCTCTAAACCTTACTGCCAGTAATAATCCGGAAAATGGATTGCTGGTTCAGGAAACAGTGAATTCTGCTGCAAATACTCAAGCTGCAGGCCGGAGCTATGCGCCCCGGCAAATTATTACGCTGGCAGATGGCTCCTATACAGATGCACCAGGCACTTATGTCAGCTCTAACGCTACAGCCTCAGCACGTATTCATATTTCTAACTGATCTTTTGATTCATTTTTTCTATATATATTTTTCAAGTTTTTCTTGAATTTTAACGAGCATCACCGCATATTAGTTTTACGATTTATATTTCAAAATCGATTTATTTTTTCTATTAAAAGAGGATTATCTCAATGATGCGGATTGGTTTGTTCTTGCTAACCAACCTCGCGGTACTGGTAGTAGCTGGCATTATTTTGTCGCTCTTCGGAGTCGGAAGTTATCATGGTGCGGGTGGCCTTAATCTGGGCAACCTTTTAGTCATCTGTTTTGTATTTGGTATGGTGGGTTCTCTCATCTCCCTCTTTATGTCCAAATGGATGGCTAAAAAGGCGACCGGTACACAAATTATTGACCCTAATGCTCCTCAAAATCAGGCAGAAGCCTGGTTATTGCAGACCGTTGCTGAATTATCACAGCGTTCTGGCATTCAAATGCCAGAAGTGGGCATTTTTCCGTCTTATCAGTCTAATGCATTCGCAACAGGCTGGAACAAAAATGATGCACTGGTCTCGGTCTCTACCGGTTTGCTTGAACGTATGAATAAGGATGAACTGCGTGCAGTACTGGCGCATGAAATCGGCCACGTCGCTAATGGCGATATGGTTACACTTGCCCTGATTCAAGGGGTAGTGAATGCTTTTGTCATGTTCTTTGCCCGTGTAGTAGGCGACTTCATTGACCGTAACGTATTTGGCCGTGAAGATGGTGAAGCACCTGGGCTGGCTTACTTTGCAATTACTATTGTACTGGATATTGTATTTGGTATTCTTGCCTCTGCAATTGTCATGTGGTTCTCACGTTATCGTGAATATCGGGCCGATGAAGCGGGTGCACAGCTTGCCGGAAAACAGGCTATGATTTCTGCCCTGTTACGTCTACAGGCAGAGTCTGACATGCCAGATCAGATGCCTAAAGAAATGAAAGCCTTTGCAATCTCTTCTGGTAAAGAAAGTGGTTTTAGTCTGGCTGCTCTGTTTATGACACACCCGACTATTGAAGACCGGGTAGCTGCTTTACAGCGTCTCAACTGTCCATAAGTTTTTCTGTTGATTCATCCAGATTCAAAAAAGCCTCCTGCGTGGAGGCTTTTTTACATTTAACCTTTTAAGCTAATGCAGTGTATATTTTAAAAATACTGCTGTGCCAGCCTGATAGCAAACCACAAACCGGCTGCAAATAGAATCAGGAACAGAACTCCGACCAAGTCAGGTATATGTAGCCATAACCAGGCCACCACTGGCTGGCGCCAGAAAGTAGAATGTTGCTGTTTACGTTCTAACTTCTCATGCAGATAGGGATGCCTTAAATGAATATCTGTAGTCATCTGATATTCTGTGCGGATATGTTCATGCACAATATCAAGTGCCTTGCGGCTCGGCCGGATAAATATATCAAATACCGTACCGATTACAGGCACAAAACCGACTACTGCATCCAGGGCAGCCATTTTAATAACTGGCCGCAATTTATGGGAAGGCACGCCAATCTGGCGCCCTTTGTAAACTGCATAACAAGTCAGGGCAAAGCCTGCCAGATCTCCTGCAATTGGTATCGTGCTCAAGGCTGCATCCGCACCGATTCCCTGCTTGGTAAAAGGAATACGAACTAAAGAGTCCATGATATTGGCAAACTTGGCCAGATCACGCTCCAGACGGATCACTTCTTGCTGAGTAAGTTTTTTTTGTTTTTCAAGCCCGGGCATTACCAATTCCAGTCATTAGAGAGTCATCAGCATAAAACAGATTAAAACACGAGATGTATTAATCTGTGTACTAAAACAATAATTTGGATGCTACAAATAAGTAGATAATCACGCCTGTAGCATCACAGATTGAGGTAACTAAAGGTGCTGAAGCACTGGCAGGGTCCAGTTTCAACTTATTTAAAATAAAAGGCAAGCTCATACCCGTCAGACAACCCATGAGTACAATCCCTACCATGCTAATTGCCAGTACAATCGCGACCATGAAATCACCGCGAATATAACCTAGCATGGATACGGCACAAGCCATCGTTACGCCTAAACAAAGTGCCACCACAGTTTCACGGCCGAGCAAGCTGAACCAGTCTTTAAACTGTACATCTCCGGTCGCCAAGGCACGCACCATGAGAGTAGCAGACTGCGATCCGGCATTTCCCCCACTGCCCACCAGTAAAGGGAGAAAGAATACCAATACAATGTGAGTTGAAATAATCTCTTCAAAATGTGCAATTCCAATTCCCGACAGTAAACTGCCAAAGACCAGAATAACCAGCCAAAATACCCTTTTTTGGTATAAGGTTATGATGGGAGCAGTTTTCAGGCTGAGCTCAGCTAACGGACTGACTGCACCGGATTTTAAAATATCTTCGGTAGTTTCTGCCTCTACAATATCCATCACATCATCATAAGTGATAATGCCCAGCATTCTTTCCTGCTCATCCACTACAGGTAGAGCGATTAAATCATAGTAAGCCAGAGTTTTAGCAACGACTTCCTGATCATCATAGGTATAGACATAAATCACATCCCTTTCCATTACCTCTGCAATTGTAGCTTCGGGCCTGGCCTGAATAATCTGGCGTAGAGAGATGACACCTATCAGCTGATTCTGCTCATTTACAATATAAACCAGATAAAGGGTTTCCCGTGTTGCGGCGATTATACGCAGCGCCTGGATGGCTTCATCCATGCATAAGTCTTGGTGTAAGGTAACAAAGCTGGAACTCATCATCGCACCAGCTGTACCTTCAGGATAAAGCGCCAGTTTTCTTAAGGTATTTTGAGACTCCTCAGATAGCAGTGTCATAAGCTGTTGTTGTAATTCTGGTGACAGTTTTTTATAAATATCGACAAAGTCATCAGAATACATATTATCAAGAATAGGGATGAGATCAGGAACAGGTATAAATTCAGCCAAAACAGCTTGCTGGCTGAGCGGCAAATATGCAAACACCTCACTTGGCTCATCCAGTTTCTGCAGGATATTGACCTGTTCTGCAGGGGGCAATCCTTTTAATACACTAGCTTGATCAGCAATATTTAATTCATTTAAAAGGCCAATAGCCGTATTGAACTTTTCAGAACGGAGCTGTTGGCGAACATATTGTATTTTCTCTGCAATCTGCGGCATGCCTGTCTCATGATAATTTATTGATTAAATAAAAATTTATTTTTGATCAGGGGGATTAAACTACTTCTATCATGGTCTGGAGAGTTTTCACTATAATTTTGCAATACGCCTACATTTATCGAATAAAGTCATAAACTGAGGGCGGTCTTTAAAGTAAAAAACCTGATCTCGTCAGATTTTTTGAAAGACAAATCAAGATAAATCAACTAGCCAAGGTGCTGTTTTCTTGTCATCAGATTCCGGACCAAAACATACATGAATGGAATGAATATCACTACCAAGACCGTTCCAAACATGACTCCACCTAGAACACTGGTACCAATTTCCTGACGGCTGGCAGCTCCTGCACCAGAGGCAAACACTAGTGGTACTACACCAGCACCAAAAGCCAGAGAAGTCATCAAGATCGGCCTCAAGCGCAAGCTGGCGCCTTCCAGAGCTGCTGCTACTGCATCTTTGCCACGTTGCTGGGCCAGTGCAGCGAATTCAACAATAAGAATGGCATTTTTGCATGACAGACCAATTGTTGTCAGCAATGCGATCTGAAAGTAAATATCATTAGGAAAGCCAGCTAGATAACTGAACAGGATATTCCCACCAATACCAAGTGGTATTGCTGCCATAACCACTGTCGGTATGCTCCAGCTTTCATAAAGGGCAGCGAGGCACAGAAAAATAAAGCCAATCGATACCAGATATAACCAGATTGCCTGATTACTGGACTGCTGTTCCTGAAAAGATAAACCGCTCCAGGCTAAGTCAATGTCAGGAAATTGATTAATCAGGGTCTGGACATCTTGCATCGCTTCACCGGTACTAAAACCAGCTCCTGCATCTGCTTCCATTTGTAATGCAGTGTAGCCCATGAAACGGTTAACTACTTCTGGCCCGCCAGTCCATTCAAAACTGGCAAATGTAGAAAATGGAACCATTTGACCAAGATCATTACGGACAGACCAGAAATATAAATCTTCAGGTTGTGCCCGATAAGCTGCATCGCCTTGCATAATGACCCGCTTAATCCGTCCCCGGTCAATAAAATCATTAATATAACTACCACCCCAAGCAGCCGCCAGAGTACTGTTAATCGCAGGCTGACTTAAGCCTGCTGCCATTGCCTGTTTTTGGTTAATATTGACCTTCAACTCAGCCTTGTCCGGATTAGCTTTTTTGTCCAGATTTTGAAAACTGTCATATTGACCGGTTTTGGTCTGTAATGACTTAAACTGCTGTTCTAGATAAGCCCGGCCTTGGCCGTTAATATCGCGAATCCAGAATTCCAATCCATCTGTCTGTCCGAGACCACGAACAGCTCCCGGCATATTGATCATAATTCTGGCATCAGGATTATTACTGAAATACTTTGTGGCACGTTCACGAATTGCCTGCGCAGAATTTTCCTGCCCCGGACGATCATCCCAGTGCTTGAGCGCAATGAAACCCTGTCCAAGATTTTGACCTGTACCAGAAAAGTTACGGCCATAGCGGATAAGTACCAGTTCAACATTCTCTTGTTCTTCACTCAGGAAATAACGCTGAATCTCTTCTCCTACTTGCTGGCTCTTAGCCATTGGAGCGCCATTTTGCAAGCTAAACTGGATATTAAGCGTGCCCTGATCTTCACTTGGAATAAAACTGCTAGGTAGGGCACGATAAAACAGCGCAAATACAGCAATCAAGGCTATAAATACGACTGAATAAATTATCTTGTGCTGCATGGAACTCTGGATCACTTTGAGATAATACTGTCTGAGTCGCTCCAGTTTTTCATTGAACCCGTTGGCCCAGCGAGCATGTTGCTGCTTGGGTTTTAAAATCAATGCACATAAAGCAGGAGTCAAAATCAAGGCGACTAGCAATGACAATGCCATTGCTGCCACCAAGGTAATTGAAAACTGCCGGTAAATTACACCAGTTGAGCCACTAAAAAATGCCATCGGAATAAAGACAGCCGTGAGAACCAGCGTAATACCCACTAGCGCACCACTAATTTCCTGCATTGACTCTAAGGCAGCCTGTTTTGGGCTGAATTGCCTCTCTTCGATCAACCGCTCGACATTTTCAACCACAACAATCGCATCATCCACCAGCAGGCCAATCGCCAGTACCAGAGCAAATAGGGTCAATGTATTTACACTTAAACCTAATACGTACAGTATGGCAAAGGTCCCTAAAATTACTACAGGTACAGTAATAGTAGGAATTAAGGTTGCACGCCAGCTTTGTAAAAACAGGAACATTACCAAAATTACAAGAATCACTGCTTCAATCAGAGTTTTAACTACCTCTTTAATTGACTCTTGAACAAAAGGTGTATTATCACGTGGATAGACAATTTTATAACCGGCTGGTAGCTTCTCGGTAAGACGGTCTATGGTCTGTTTAATTAAGGCGGAAGTCTGCAAAGCATTTGCGCCCGTAGACAGTGAAATGCCCAGACCTGCTGATGGATAACCATTAATGGTATTAAATGACTGGTAGTTCTCTGCCCCAAGTTCAATTCGGGCAACATCTTTTAAATATACAAAACCGGCATTAGCAGAAGATTTAATAATAATATTTTCAAACTCTTCAACCGTTTTTAAACGTGAACCCGAGCTGACTTTAGCATTCAGATACTGTTCACTAGCTGTAGGCAAGTCTCCAATACCCCCTGCTGCCACCTGAGTATTTTGTGCTTCTACAGCTGCACGAATATCACTTGGCATTAAATTATATTGTTTTAAACGGTCTGGATTCAGCCAGATCCGCATTGCATATTGCGAGCCAAAAACATCGACTTCACCAACTCCTTCAATCCTGGAAATCTCCTGTTCCAGATGAGTCATCATATAATCAGATAATTCGATATTATTACTTTTGCCAGTCTGGTCATAAAGGCCTATGACCATATGCGTATCGCCTAGCGATTTCCATACATTAACACCTTGCCGCTGTACATCCTCCGGCAGACGGCTGAGCACGCCATTAATACTATTTTGTACCTGAACTTGGGCCGTATCTGGGTCTGTACCATTCTCAAAACTAATACTGATCCGGCTACGTCCCGATGAATCACTGCTGGAGCTAAAATATAAAAGATGATCAATACCTTTGATTTGCTGTTCAAGCAGCTGCGTTACACTCTCTTCTACGGTTTCTGCAGAAGCGCCATTATATGTAGCCGCTACAGTAATCTGCGGTGGAGCAATATCCGGATAGCGTTCTACAGGCAGGTTTATGACAGAGAAAATACCAAATGCCATTACAATAATGGCGAGTACTCCTGCAAAAATGGGACGTTCAATGAAATATTTCGACAACATAAATGTTCAGGCCACCTGCTCGGCTAGAGTGAACAAAAAAAGAATATGGCGGACCACAGTCTGGCAGATTAAAGTTATAACATTGAATAGGTATGACGAAAATTCATTATTCTCACGCATTTACATAAATTTATATAACTTATTAAATGAGGAGAGAATATGAAGGAAAGTGGTTTAAACACTATTACTATAAATGTAATTGAAGTTATTGAGGCTTATAAACCATTTTCTTATTCTGAGCTACTGCTCATCAGAATAGTTATTTAAGAGATCATTATGAAAATAAAATTAGCGAAATTTTGGATATAATGATCTTGCCAGTTTACAAGGTAATAAAAATTAAAAATGGCTTCACATGAAGCCATGTATTAGAAATTATTTTTGCAAGACATTATTAAAATAGACAGGTATCCAGAGATACTGTTCATTGGCAACCTTAGAAATATGTCCAATGCCCGGAAAAGGTAAATGTGGTGCAGCTACCCAGCTACCTTCATCCGCAATTTTACTGAACAGTTTAAGTCGGGTTTTTACAGCTTCATCTGGCTGGATATCATACTCAATAGCAGTACGCGGCGCTTCAAACTGCACACTGTGCGAATGCACTGTATCTCCAATAAAAACTATTTTATCTTTATTCTGCTCCAGCACAAAACTGTGGTGGCCGGGTGTATGGCCACGTGTATCCATCACCTGAAGGCCAGCAATCGATTGCCCCTCTTTAAAAGTTATAAATTGTTTATCTTGTTGATAAGGTGCTATCGCGTCCTGAATTTTGTTGCGGGTTGACTGATAATTTTCCAGTTGTTCTTTAGACAAATTTACTGGTGTCTGACCTAACCAGTAATTTACTTCACGTTCATGAGCATAGACTTTGGCGTTTGAAAAAACTTTTTGACCCTCTTTAGTTAAACCGCAGACATGATCAGGATGTAAATGCGTCAGTAACACTACATTCACGTCCTCAAGCCGATAGCCTGCCTTGACCAGATTACTGCTCACTGAACCGAGATGCGAACCAAAACAGCTAGCAGCACCACTATCTACTAAAACTAGCGCTGTTCCAGTATTAATTAGGAAAGCATTTACCGATGTTTGTACACCCTGTTGCTGATCATTATGGTATTTCTTTAAAATCTGCTGAATATGTTTTACCTGAGAATTATTTAGCGTTTTAAATAGACTAGGTGACATATAATTGGTGCCATCCAGCAAAGCGGTAACTGTATATTTACCCCACTGCTGATGATAATAACCCGGCACCTGTTCAGTTGGTGTAGCTGTTGAAGCCATACCAGTTGAAGAAAGCACTGTAAAACTAACCAAACTGATGAGTGTTTTAAATATTTTCACTGCTTACCTGCTATATTAATTAAGAGCATGAACTGTTTTTAATATATTTTACCCCATTAAGCGAGTCTGTTCTGGGACACTCGCCAATTTTTATACCCTTCTGATAACCGATAAGCTCGTTACAAAAAGTTCTATACTGATTTAGTTTATAATATGGAGGAACATTATATTTTTTTATCAACCGATTTTTATCTTATAGGTTCTATAGAAATATTGTTAAAGTAGCAATGAACAACCCTATACATAGTCCTAAAATAATTAAAATCATCTTTTTTTGAAATTCAGCAGCTCGTCTATCTTCAATTAGAATATCCTGTTCAAATTGCTTGAACTCTCGATAAAGCTGGTCACCTGATTTGGAGCCCGGTGCACCTTTTAATTTAAAATTATGCATACCACTCTTTCTCGCTTTCGCAAACCTGAAAATCTATTCTCATAGAGAAAATCTAGTAAAAAATCTGCTTTTTCTAAAATAACCAGGATATTTGCTTTGAGACAAACTAATTTTAAAAAATGAAAAATTTAAATCTATATCCAGCTAATTATTTTATAATTCAATTAAATAGTTACACTGGCAACACATTACACTTTTATAAAAAACTTAAATCTAGGTATCTTGGACTATTTCTTTATATTTAGCTTATACCCTTACTATTTATAAGGGTTTTAATTATTTTTAAAATCTTTCTCTAAAATGAGCTTAATTTCGCAATAATTTTTTAAATTATCTCTATGGTATTTTTTTCCAAATTTAATTATTTTTCTAAAATTTTATATATTAAAAATTTTTTAGCAATAGGAATAAACCATAGGACTGAACTCTTAAATTAAATATTTTTCAGGTAAGCCTCTCTGTTTTAACTAAAGATTCATAGAGTAAATATTTCAGGAAATAAAAAAGGTCGCACAAAGCGACCTTTTTTATTCACTCCACTATATCAAGAAAACTTTTGTAGTGAAGCGATAAATATATTCAAGCCATATCTATATATGAAATATCAATGGCTTAAATAAAGCTTGGACAGATTACATCATGCCGCCCATGCCACCCATACCGCCCATATCTGGCACAGCTGGTTTGTCTTCTGGAATGTCAGTAATCATGCATTCAGTGGTCAGCATCAGGCCAGCAACAGAAGCAGCATGTTCAAGCGCAGAACGCGTTACTTTTGCAGGGTCAAGAATACCCATCTCCAGCATGTCGCCATATTCACCTGAAGCTGCGTTATAACCATAGTTACCTTCGCCGCTCTTCACTGCATTGATTACTACTGAAGGCTCATCACCTGCATTAGAAACAATTTGACGAAGTGGTGCTTCAATAGCACGACGCAGAATATTGATACCTACATTCTGGTCATCATTGTTACCAGTTAGGCCATCAAGTGCTTTTGCAGCACGAACCAGCGCTACGCCACCACCAGCAACTACACCTTCTTCAACCGCAGCACGCGTTGCATGCAATGCATCATCTACACGGTCTTTCTTCTCTTTCATTTCAACTTCAGTTGCAGCACCAATTTTGATCACTGCCACACCACCAGCTAATTTAGCAACACGTTCCTGAAGTTTTTCTTTATCGTATTCAGATGTAGATTCTTCGATCTGTGCACGGATTTGCTGTACACGCTCAGCAATTGCATCAGCATTACCTGCACCATCAACAATCACTGTATTTTCTTTAGATACAGTAACTTTATGTGCAGTACCCAGATCTTCAAGGTTAGCCTGCTCAAGAGACATACCCACTTCTTCAGAAATTACGGTTGCGCCAGTCAGGATAGCAATATCTTGCAGCATGGCTTTACGGCGATCACCAAAGCCAGGAGCTTTCACTGCACACACTTTGATAATACCGCGCATGTTATTTACAACCAGAGTTGCCAGCGCTTCGCCTTCTACGTCTTCTGCGATGATCAGTAACGGCTTACCTGTTTTTGCAACAGCTTCAAGTACAGTAATCAGTTCACGGATATTACTGATTTTTTTGTCAACCAGAAGAATGAACGGATTTTCCAGCTCAGCCGTCAGAGTATCTTGCTTGTTTGCAAAATATGGAGAGATATAACCGCGGTCAAACTGCATACCCTCTACAACATCAAGCGAGTCTTCAAAGCCTGAACCTTCTTCAACGGTAATTACGCCTTCTTTACCGACTTTTTCCATTGCCTGAGCAATCAGCTTACCTACAGTCTCATCAGAGTTTGCTGAAATTGAGCCCACTTGTTCAATGGCTTTAAAATCATCTGCTGGCTTCGCTGTAGCGCGGATATTTTCAACTACAGTCTTCACTGCAAGATCAATACCACGTTTCAGATCCATTGGGTTCATACCCGCAGTTACTGATTTAATGCCTTCATTCAGGATTGCTTGCGCAAGTACAGTTGCGGTTGTTGTACCGTCACCTGCGATATCATTGGTTTTTGAAGATACTTCACGTACGAGCTGTGCGCCCATATTTTCGAATTTATCTTTTAGAGAAATTTCTTTAGCAACGGTTACACCGTCTTTAGTAATATGCGGTGCACCAAAAGAACGGTCAATCACTACATTACGGCCTTTAGGACCTAAAGTTACTTTAACAGCATCTGCCAGAGTGTTTACACCAGCAATCATTTTTGTACGGGCTGAATCACCGAATTTTACGTCTTTAGCTGACATTTTTAACTCCAATTTTTTAAGAAATACTTGATCTGATCACAAATGAGTTAAACGTAAATTAGCCTTCTAACACCGCAAGGATGTCAGACTCTTTCATAATAAGAAGCTCTTCCCCATTTACTTTTACAGTTGTACCGGCATAAGTTCCAAACAGAACCTTGTCGCCAACTTTTACGTCAAGTGCACGTACACCATTATCAGTAATTTGACCATTACCCACTGCAATGATTTCACCTTGAGAAGGTTTTTCTGCCGCAGAACCTGGCAATAAAATACCACCAGCAGTTTTTGTTTCTTCTTCTACACGACGAACTACTACACGGTCATGTAATGGACGAATATTGCTCATAATTAACTCCATCAGACTAAGTCTTTTTTAAGTAATCAGTTATTACTTTATTTATAAGTCTAAGTAATAACCTAAAGTGTTTTGATGACACTTTTGTGGGGATAGAAAAAAACGCTTCAAGGGGGAAAATAAAAAAAATTTGTATTTTTGTATTTTTTTTAACCGCTCAACAAATCTTGGGTAATTATTTAATCACATCTGTCCGTAAAACAAATGATTGACTCTCTTCATTAAACCAGTATTGCAGAATTTCACCAGATATTGAAACAGTGTTAAAACTGTTCGGCAGGTTCTTGTGCAAGCGCCAGGAAGTCGCAGTACCGGCATGAATATTATAAATAGGATGATCAACTTTTAAATTATACAGTCGGGCCAGATCATAGATCGCGGTTTTATGTAAATGGCCATGTAAAATACCAAACAATTTATATTGTCCCCAAACCTCTAGAGCCATACGGCCGAGTACCGGACAGTCTTTTAAACCATGGGGGTCGTCAGGTTCAGTATAAAACGGCTGATGTGACGTAATAATTTTAAGTTTATGTAAGGGGGCCTGTTTTAGTTTCTCACGGGTTTCATGAATTTGCTCTAGTGAGACATGACCACGTGTATGATAACGCCGTCTTACACTATTGACTCCAATAACATAAAAGTGTTCGGTTTCTAGTACATTTTCCAAATTACCGAAAAAATACTGGTAACGGGTAAACGGGCTAAAGACACGATTCCACAAATGATAAAGTGGTATATCATGATTGCCAGGTACAACCAGATAAGGAATCTGGAGACTCTCTAAAAACTGCTTACAATAATAAAACTGGATAAACCGGGCACGTTGGGTCAGGTCCCCACTTACCACGAGAGCTTCGGGTTGTTGCTCTTTACAGAATACTCGTAAGGCATTTATGCATTCTGGCCGCTCGGTACCAAAATGCAGATCAGAGAGATGGAGCAGCATAGGGCACCATTATGTTAAGCGCATTTTTTTCAACTGTAATTTTTAAAGGTGTCTGGAACTCGACAATTTCTCCATCAATCGCCACTTTAATATTTTTTTTAGCTGCATGTACCTGAACCTGATCTGCGCAGAAGCTATAGACCTGTGAAGCCTGTTCAAGCTTGCCTTGTATCAGTTGAAATAGCAGTGTAAACAAAGTTCTTTTATCAGTATTTGCTACAGCCACACCGGCAACCCGGCCAGCTGTCGCACAGTCAGCAACACGCAGACGCATTTCCTGTAGCTGAAGTTGATTATTACCAAAAAAGACCAGCGGCGTATTTAAGGGATATCTTTTACCATCCACTTCTAAAGTTAGTTTTAAAGCTTTGCGGTCTCGAATCATGACATCCAGAGCTGAAGCATATGCATTAAATGTAAAGCGGCCAAACCGCTGGTTATATGCCTCCCTTCGCTTAATAAAGAGTGGATATAATCCTAGACTTGCATTGTTCAAATAAATCTGATTATTAAGTTTTGCCACATGAATCGCCTGAGGCCGACCAGAAATAATTACCTTTGTAGCTTCAAGCAAATCTAAAGGAATATTCAGGGCCCGCGCGACATAATTAAATGTCCCTAAAGGTAATAAGCCTAGCGGTATGTCAGTATGCAATAACTTTGCCCCTACTGCATTTAGAGTACCATCCCCCCCAGCTGCGACCACAACCCCTACATCTGGCCCATTTAAATGACGATCCAGTACATCCTGCATCAGCCGGTCAAAATCTGAGTTTGAATGTAATTCCAAGACCTGAATTTCGAAGCCATGTGTACTGAGTTGAGTTAGTATTTCTTCATAAAGCTCATCGCGACGGGCTGCATGAAAACCAGAATTTCTGTTATAAATAATGGTTAAAGGGCGCAATTGCTCATTCATAAACAATAAAAATTAAAGTAGTTGCTCTAATTTCGTCCAATTAATAGACAATTAAAATAGGCATTATGTAAAATTTAAATGAGTATGATTTATTTTACCAATAATAGTAAATTCAATTTTTTTTAACGTAATCATTTTATTTTTAATAAAATTTTTTAAATAAATACCATATATTTTTATTAAAAATAATTTGATATAAATTTCTTAATCTAATTTAATATATTGATTTTAAGGATATTTATATAAAGATATCTATGTAATTACTTTCAGCCTTTAGTCTTATTTTTTTTATTAATTTATGCTTTAATACTGCCACTTTTTTTATTCATTTTGTTTGTCTTGTTTAGACAGACGAATTTGTACTTGTACTTTGTACATATTTTTAATAGGCCTCACCATGACCCAAGTGAACGCACCAGAATTCGTTCGTCATCCTAAGCTTATTGCATGGGTTGAAGAAATTGCAAAATTAACGAAACCTGCAAAAATTGAATGGTGTGACGGTAGCGACGAAGAATATCAACGTCTAATTGACCTGATGATTGCTAACGGCACCATGAAAGCATTAAACCAAGAAAAACATCCTGGTTCGTATCTTGCAAATTCTGATCCTTCCGACGTTGCTCGTGTTGAAGACCGTACTTACATCTGTTCTGAAAAGCAAGAAGATGCCGGTGCGACCAATAACTGGGAAGCTCCAGCCGAGATGCGTACCAAACTGAATGGTTTGTTTGACGGTGCTATGGCTGGACGTACCATGTATGTCGTACCTTTCTCTATGGGCCCGCTGGGCAGCCACATTGCACATATCGGTATTGAATTGACCGACTCTCCTTATGTTGCAGTGAGCATGACTAAAATGGCTCGTATGGGTAAAGCCGTTTATGATGTGTTAGGTACTGATGGCGAATTTATTCCATGTGTTCATACAGTAGGTGCACCGCTTGCAGAAGGTCAAAAAGATGTCTCTTGGCCATGCAACAAAGAGAAATACATTGTTCATTACCCAGAAACCCGTGAAATCTGGTCTTACGGTTCTGGTTATGGTGGTAATGCATTACTTGGTAAAAAGTGTCTGGCACTTCGTATTGCCTCCGTCATGGGTCGTGACCAAGGCTGGCTAGCTGAACATATGCTTATTCTGGGTGTAACTAACCCTCAGGGCGAAAAACACTATATCGCTGCAGCATTCCCGTCAGCCTGTGGTAAAACGAACTTTGCCATGCTGATTCCACCTGCAGGTTATGAAGGCTGGAAAATTGAAACTGTAGGCGATGATATTGCCTGGATCAAACCAGGTGAAGACGGCCGCCTGTATGCAATTAATCCAGAAGCTGGTTTCTTTGGTGTAGCACCTGGAACCAATACTAAAACTAACCCGAACTGCATGGCAACGCTGCATAAAGACGTCATCTATACTAACGTTGCTGTGACTGAAAATGGCGAAGTATGGTGGGAAGGTCTGTCTAAAGAAATTCCAGCAAATCTTACGACATGGAAAGGACAGCCTCATGCAGAAGGCGAAAAAGCTGCGCATCCGAATGCCCGCTTTACTGTTTCAGCAGCTCAGTGCCCTTCTATTGATGCAGACTGGGAAAACCCGGCAGGCGTACCTATTTCTGCATTTATCTTTGGTGGACGTCGTGCCGATACAGTACCTTTAGTTTCAGAAGCTTTTGACTGGGTAGATGGCGTATACAAAGCAGCAACCATGGGTTCAGAAACCACTGCTGCAGCTGTAGGTCAACAAGGCATCGTACGCCGTGATCCGTTTGCAATGCTTCCATTTGCTGGTTACAACATGGCCGACTACTTTGGCCACTGGCTAAGCATGGGCGAAAAAGTTGCTGCGCAAGCTGAAGCACATGGCAACCATTTACCGAAAATCTTCAATGTAAACTGGTTCCGTCGTGACGCTGAAGGCAACTTTGTATGGCCTGGTTTTGGCCAAAACATGCGTGTTCTAGAGTGGATCATTGACCGTTGTGAAGGTCGTGCAAGTGCAGTTAAAACTCCAATTGGCTATGTTCCAACTTATGAACAGCTCAACTGGACTGGTCTAGACTTTAGCAAAGAACAGTTTGATACTGTAACTTCTCAAGATAAAGACCAGTGGATTAAAGAACTGGAAAGCCATACTGAGCTATTCAGCAAGTTAGGTGACCGTTTACCACAAGCACTGAAAGACTGTCAGAATCAGCTGCTTGATGCTGTAAAATCAGTTTAAATCAGTGAAATAAAAAAAGGTCGCAATTGCGGCCTTTTTTATTTTAATTTCATCCAAGCTCTATTGATCAATCACCAGAGAAAAATTGCTATTATCATTTACCCATTAAATTGATGTCTTTAACATTTACTTAAAATTTCTTCAGCTTACTGAAGCATATCAGTCCTTAAGATTGCTTATTTCCGCTAGTTCTATGCCATACTTGAACCTATAAGGATAAAAGGCTTTCTAATTATGAAGAAAATAACTTTATTGGTTACTTTACCATTATGTTTTATTATAACGGCATGCCAGACTAGCCCTCGCCAGTACAATGGTATTACAGGCTATCAGATCGAGAACAAGTCTGCCCAATCAGCGACGATTGCCTATACTTTGGCATTACGTGCCAACCAGTCTATAGATGAAAATAAATTGCAGATGGCTTGTCAGCAAGTATTAGGTACTGGTAAAACTTATAAAATTTCAGTATTAAGCGCCAATGAGATTCCAAATCCTGCTGCTACCCAGCAGGACAATTATGGTATACAACTCGGCCAGAGCCGGGCCTCATTCAGTTTATCTGATACCCCAAGTTTAAATAACAGTGAAGATTACGCAACTCGACAGGCGCTTGAAGCCAAGCCTGCAACTCTACGCGTCATTCGCTATACCTGTTCGTAATATTTTATGTTTTATCAGCTCAGACGTTATTTAAACTTATAACGTCTTATAAAAGCTGACATTGCGAAATTCTTTAGCTTCATCCAGGTCTGGCCAGGTGGTGGCACTACGTTCTTCAGTTTTGCAGTAACGAGAGTGACTAAAGTTTTTTACCCGACTATCTGCCACCCAGACCGTTGAAGTGAATTTCAGAAATTCATCCAGAAAGAAGCGGTTACTCTGATCGTAAAGTACATCAGCCGCTAATAACACATCAACCTGCTCTGCCTTATACAAGTCATCCAAATACTCAAGCTCGACATCATTAAGCTTTGCATTCTCGCGACAAGCCGCCAGACTGACCTGATCGATATCACAACAGATTACCTGTTTGGCACCTGCCATTTTAGCGGCAATAGCTACTACTCCAGAACCGGCACCAAAATCCAATACCACTTTATCTTTGACATGCTGTGGCTCGGCAAGCAACCACTGTGCCATAGCAAGTCCTGAAGCCCAGCAGAAAATCCAGTAAGGCGTATCATTCCAGATACGTCGAATAACCTCATCATCGAGGCGGCCAGTAGGAAAAACTGGCGGTATTAACCATAATAAAATAGGGGTTTCAGGTAATTGCTGTGCCTGTAGTTCACACTGTGGTATAACCTCATGTAAAGCTTGAAGAAGATGCTCAGGAGCCTTAGCCAGTTGAAAAGTACAACTCATCAAAAATTTAACCTTTATTAAAGCGATTCAAAGTTATTAAAGCTTAATATGATACGCACTCTGGTCCATACCCCACTGCTTAAAGGCAGAATTTATAATAAAAGAATAATTCTGCGCCCTATAATTTTTTTAATACTTTTTAAAGAGTTTCGCAGATAGTTTTTCTGCCTTTTTCAAAACAGAAATAAAGTGAACAGCCGATTAATTCAAATAAAGATCAGGATAAACAGGCGATGAAAATAGTTTTAAAAGCTTTATTAACATAAAAGCCATGCAAACTTGATATTTACATAGCTTTTAATAATGCTCTTAAAATCAAGCCAATGCTTTCTCAGCAGCTTCAACTGTCTGGCGAATTAAAGTCGTGATTGTCATTGGCCCTACGCCACCTGGAACAGGAGTATAAGCAGAAGCAAGCTCTTCAATACCTGCTAGTTGAATATCCCCCACACCACCGCCATCACGCGGATGAAAACCAGCATCAACTACCACAGCACCCGGCTTGATCCATTCCTTTTGTATAAACTCGGCTTTTCCAACAGCCCCTACAAGGATGTCAGCCTGCTTAACAAATTCAGAGAGGTTCTGTGTACGTGAATGGCAAATCGTCACTGTAGCATTAGCCTGAAGCAACATCATTGCCATTGGCTTTCCCAAAATAGCAGAGCGGCCTACAACAACGGCATGTCTACCTGCAATTTCAATATTATTTTCTTTTAAGATCGTTATGATTCCAGCAGGTGTTGCAGAGCCATAGGCAGCCTCTCCCATTGCCATACGACCAAAACCCAAGCAAGTCACGCCATCTACATCCTTTTCTAGCGATATGGCATCAAAACAGGCACGTTCATCAATCTGTTCCGGAACAGGATGCTGAAGTAGAATACCATGTACGTCAGGGTTTTCATTTAGCTTTTCAATTTCTGCCAGTAACTGCTCAGTAGTTGTTTCTTTTGGCAGTTCCACTTTAAGAGAATCCATACCAACACGACGACAGGCATTCCCTTTCATGCGTACATAAGTAGCTGAAGCACCATCATCTCCTACCAGGATAGTTGCCAGAATTGGCGTACGACCTGTTTTTTTCTTTAACGCCTCTACACGTTGCAACAAGTCAGCTTCTATCTGTTTCGCCAGTGTACGACCGTCTAAAACCAATGCCACAGCACATCTCCCAAGTGGATATGAATCAATTTTGCACATAATACATGATTATTTAACCGTTTTTATTTTAGTTGCTGTTTTTATGTGCATATTCACCATACATCCTATTGTTTTTTTTTCAAAGATTGCTAATATGTGCATCACCAAGAGATGGCGGGGTGGCAGAGTGGTCATGCAGCGGACTGCAACTCCGTGTACGCCGGTTCGATTCCGACCTCCGCCTCCAATCTTGTGTAACGCCCGGGTGGTGAAATAGGTAGACACAGGGGATTTAAAATCCCCCGCCCACAAAGCGTGCCGGTTCGAGTCCGGCCCCGGGCACCATTTTAAAGCTAAAATAAAATGGTGTAATAAAGAATCCAGCTTCAAGCTGGTTTTTTTATGCCTGTAATTTCTTGAATATAAAAATATAAATTTTACAATGATCAAGTTTATTCAAATTACGATTTCCTCCTCTTCTACATCAACAGTTTAGTAGCTTAAGCATCCAGACATTTCTAAATACAAGTTTTGCAATTATTTAAAAAATAGCTCATCAAATAGATAATCATCGCATATCACAGTGCTGTACTCTCAGTCACAGCTACTGTGCTTTAAAATTTAATAATTAAGGAAATAAATAACCATGAGAAAACAAGAGTGATAATTCCGGCAAAAGTTAAGGATGTATGCCGTTAAGTGGATCAAATATTATATTTAACGATGACAGGATTGCAGGAAAACATTCAGGACAATACTGCCAACTATAGAATATCCTGAACAAACCATAAGACTTTGCAATAAAGTTATCTTACCACTCCCTATTGGCAACCAGTTCTTCCATATCAATATCCAGATAACCCGCCTCCTGTACCACCATCATCATAGCCTCAGCAATATAATCAGCTGCTGCATCATCTAGAGATGAATCCATCTGCTCAAACTTGGGTTTCATTTTATTGATTTGAACTATGATCTCCTGAGCGGAAGAATATATATCTGTGTGAATCAAAGAACTTGCTGTAATTTTTTCAGAAAACTGTAGCAGCAACTGTTTAATACGTGATACCAGCTCATCAGGATAGTATTCATCCTCAAACATAGGAGTTAATAATTCATCATTCATTACTTATTCTCAAAAATAAAAATCCGAGCCTAAAGAACCCGGATTCAGTCAAATATAGAAACCATCAGGCAGACAGTGTAGCACACCAGATTTTAATCGCATCACTGGTAGCCTTCACGTCGTGTACCCTTACGATAGATGCCCCCTGCTGTATACTCAAAAGATGCGCTGTGACACTGCCAATTATACGATCTTTTACCTCTGCGCCCTCCAGGGCCTCACCAATGAAGCGCTTACGTGACAGTGCAGATAGAACCGGATAACCTAATTCATTAAGCCGCCAGAAATCCTGCAACAGTTTCAGGTTATGGCTAACATTCTTGGCAAAGCCAAAGCCTGGATCAATAATGATATTATCTGCCCGCACTCCTGCTGCGATAGCCGCCTCAACTCTTACAGTCAACTCACGAAGCACTTCTTCAACTACATCTTCATAATTGGCCAGCTGGTTCATTGTGGTAGGCTCACCACGCATATGCATGATGACTACCGGTATATCCAGCTCTGCCGCCACTGCAAGTGCATCTGGGCGACTCAATGCCCGCACATCATTCCAGATATGGGCTCCCTTCTTCACTGCCTGGCGGATTACTTCAGGCTCACTGGTATCAACAGATATAATTACATCATGTTGCGCCAAAGCTTCCACTACAGGAATTACACGTTGAAGCTCTTCTTTAACCGATACTGGAGTAGCACCTGGCCGAGTAGATTCCCCTCCAATATCAATAATAGTTGCCCCATCTCTTATCATCTGCAAAGCATACTGGAGAGCTTGTTCTTTATGCTTATATTTTCCGCCGTCACTAAAAGAGTCAGGAGTAACATTTAAAATCCCCATAATATGCGGGCGAGCTAAATCCAGACTTACATCCTTGCATTGTAAAGTCTGTTTAGGTAATGGCATTAGCCGCATTGGTCTCTCCTGATCTTATGATTGATACATTTTAACAAGTTAACTTCAGGCTGAGTGTTAAGTTATTTTCATGTTTTTATTTTTAAATAATAAAAAAGAGCCACTTAAAGTGGCTCTTTTCTAAATAACTATATTTAGTTCATTGCTGGCAATGGGGGTGGTGTAGACGGACCATTTTTAGGTGGCTCTAAGTCTGCAACCGGATTATCTGCAACATAAACTTTAGGGGGCTGAGGATCACGACCTTCCATAATGTCACGGATCTGCTCACGGTCAATAGTTTCCCATTCCATCAGAGCTTTCACCATTTTATGTGCAATATCCTGATTACCTTCAAGAATATCCCAAGCAACTTTATATTGCTCATCCAGAATACGGCGCACTTCCTGATCGACTTGTTGCTGGGTAGCTTCAGAAATAGTGCGACTATTCATACTGCCCATAAATGACTGCTGTGAATCATCTTCATAGACCATTACACCCAATTTGTCAGACATACCGTATTTGGTGACCATCGCGCGTGCCATTTTTGTTGCACGTTCAAAGTCGTTAGATGCACCCGTTGACTGCTGATGAATAAAGATCTCTTCTGCAATCCGGCCACCGAACAAAATAGATATCTCGTTCAGCATTTTGTCCTTGTAATGGCTGGTCTGATCAAACTCTGGTAACTGCCAGGTTACGCCTAAAGCCCAACCACGCGGCATAATTGTTACCTTATGGACCGGATCAGTACCGGGCAGCATCTCAGCAACGATTGCATGTCCTGCTTCATGATAAGCAGTAGCACGGCGCTCTTCTTCACGAAGAACCATCGATTTACGCTCTGGCCCCATATACAGTTTATCTTTTGCATCCTCGAAGTCATGCATGTCGACTGTGTTCTTGTTGCGACGTGCCGCAAAAAGAGCTGCCTCATTGACCAGGTTTGCCAGTTGGGCACCCGAAAAGCCAGGTGTACCACGCGCCAACACTTTAACATCTACACCGGTAGTTGAAGGCAGTTTTCTTAAATGAACATTCAGAATCTGTTCACGACCTTTGATGTCTGGCAAACCTACCATTACTTGACGGTCAAAACGACCTGGACGAAGCAAGGCTTTATCGAGTACATCAGCACGGTTAGTGGCTGCAATTACGATAATACCTTCATTTCCTTCAAAACCATCCATTTCAACCAGCATTTGGTTAAGAGTCTGCTCACGTTCATCATGTCCGCCACCTGTACCTGAACCACGATGACGACCCACTGCATCAATCTCGTCAATGAAAATGATACAAGGTGCATGACGTTTAGCCTGCTCAAACATGTCACGTACACGCGAGGCACCAACACCAACAAACATTTCAACAAAATCAGAACCGGAGATGCTAAAAAACGGTACTTTTGCTTCGCCGGCAATAGCTTTGGCGAGCAAGGTTTTACCTGTACCCGGCGGGCCTACCATTAAAACACCTTTAGGAATGGTCGCGCCTAGACGCTTAAATTTTGCCGGATCTTTCAAGAAATCGACAATTTCAACCACTTCCTGTTTGGCCTCATCACAACCCGCCACATCGGCAAAGGTTACTTTAATCTGGTCTTCAGACAACATTTTTGCTTTGGATTTACCAAAGCTCATTGGCCCGTTCTTGCCACCTGCACCGCCACCCATATTTCGCATAAAGAACATGAATAACAAGATGATTAGAAGTACAGGAAAGCTTGCAATGAGTAATTGCATCAATAAACCTTGACGTTGCGGTGCTGTACCCTCAACGACAACATTATTTTTGATAAGGCTAGGCATAAGCTCAGGGTCTTGAACCGCAGGACGAATGCTTTCAAACTCTGAACCGTTGACTTTTTCGCCATTAATACGCTCGCCATCAATTGTGACTTGCTTAATTTGACCGGCATTAACCGCTGCCACGAATTCGGAATAATTCATCGCAGTCGGCTTGTTGCGGTCACTGATGTTACTGAAAATCAAGATCAGAACACCCAGTATTATTAGCCACAATACGGCATTCTTGAAGAGATCGCTCAAAGCTTTATTCCCATATCAATCTAATTTGATCATGCCCAAAATTTCTGGGGTGACCCTAACAAAAAACTGTAAAACAGCATGCAATGTCTAAAAAAGTACAAAATGCACAATTTTTGACGGGTTGGCAAGTAAAGTTTATTGCAACGCTTTTTTACGGCCTTGTCCAATTAAAAACACTTCTTTCGAACGGGCTCGTGATGCGGCGGGTTTAACAGTTTTTAACACATCAAAACTATCAACCACCTGCTTGCGAAACTCATCAAAGCCAGCCCCTTGGAATACTTTTACCACAAACTGTCCGTTGGGTCCGAGTACCTTTTGTGCAAAATCTAAAGCAAGTTCACACAAATATATCTGGCGGGGCTGATCAACCGCCCTATTACCAGATGTATTGGGGGCCATATCCGAAATTACAACGTCTACCTGACGCCCATTTAAAATATTTAACAATTTTTCGAATACTTCTTCTTCACGGAAGTCACCCTGCAAGAAGGTGACATCTGCCAAAGCATCCATCGGAAGAATATCGGACGCAATTACTAGTCCTTTATCCCCTACCAGTTTACCTGCTATCTGCGACCAGCTCCCTGGAGCCGCTCCCAGATCAACTACAGTCATGCCCGGTTTGATGAGCTTATATTTTTCCTGGATCTCAAGAAGTTTATAGGCAGCGCGTGCACGATAGCCTTCCTTTTGCGCCTTTTTTACAAAAGGGTCGTCCAGATGCTCTCTCATCCACGCACGACTACTTTTAGATAACTTCTGGTTGGTAATGCGTGTTGCCATAACTACTAAATATTGAAATAACTTCTATTTTTTTATTGTACGTGAAAAATGTGCAGCTTGCAGTATACATCTGTATCTAAAGCGCCTTCCCCAACGGATATTTTTAATAAGCTTCATCGATAATTTAAGAGTTTTAGAGTGTTTGAATCCGGTTTTTGCTATACTGGGGCGTTTTTAAATTTAGGTTATATTTCATGGCGGCTCTCTCTATTCAAGAACGCAAGCGTTTACGTCAAATTGGACATGCTCTTAATCCAGTAGTAATGATCGGGGGGCAAGGCCTGACCGAAGGCGTGATTGAAGAAACCAACCGCGCACTAAACGATCATGAACTAATTAAAGTGAAGATTGCTGGCGAAGATCGTGAAGCACGTGGACAGGTTATTGATGCGTTAATAGAAGCTACTGGTGCTCAGGCAGTACAGAAAATTGGTAAAATTGTTCTGCTTTATAAAAAGGCAGCCAAACAGAATCAGCATTTGTCGAATCTGGTTCGTCACGCGCATCTTTCAAGCTGATCATTTTCTCTTATGGCTAGTTACGAACTTAATCCTTTTAAAAGGTTTTCTGCTATTTCCTTGGTAGGGGCAGTTGAACAGCAAGATCAGGCTTCTTTAAATATCGGTTTCTGGATTAGTGACCCAAACCAGCTAATCCTTTGGCCAGATAAAGTCGCATCAAATCCACGCCGTGACTATCTATGGGAAAATACCTGTTATGAAATTTTCATTGGTGTAAAAGATCAAGATTTTTATCGAGAGATTAACCTTTCCCCTTCTGAAGCTTGGCAAGCTTACCAGTTCGAAGAGTATCGCTATCCGGAAGATATTCCTCCAAAACCAGCTTATGATATTGAGTTAAATCAGCTCAAGCGGACACATTATGGTTTAAATGTGAGTCTGGATCTGGGACGGTTTATGGCAGACCATGAATTGAAGTGGTCAGATTTATATCTTGGCTTGTCGGCAGTACTTAAAACTTCACAAGAAGTACATTATTTCGCTATGCAGCATAGTAGCCCGCAACCAGATTTTCATAATAAGCGTGACTGGCTACATCAGTTTTGAAACTTCCAGTAATAATTTAAAAAAGTGAGTTTATACTCACTTTTTTATTATTTATTCGACTTAATTATGACGCTGAACCTTATTCCACACTTCAACAGCATTTGCTTTAGAGCGTTTAAATGTCTCTGTCAGGTTTTCTTTATGTTTTAATGAAATCTGGCTGATGTCTGCTTTCAAATCTTGGCTTAATTTGGCAAGCTCATCCACCAGATGAGTAAACTCACTTTTAACCAGATTTTTTAATTCAGAAATTTCTTGACCCGAAAAGGTTAGTTGACTTTTCAACGACTCTAAACGCGCCCATAACGCCTGGTTGGATTCACGCGCAGGCTCCTGCTGTGTTAACGTTTCTGATGCTGTGTTGACAACTGGTGTAGTCTCAATTACTTCATTCTTTTGTTCTTTAGCCAATGGCTGAGCTGCTTTCTTAGCTTTTTGAGAAGAATTAGTCATAATAATATTTCCTGCTGTGATGAAAATTATAAAATCATCTTAATTTATTGAATAAAAAATGATCTATTTATTGTCTGACAATTATTAAAAATCTTGCTTGCTCTCTCATTCTTTTCTCATGGAAGGCTTGCGCTTGTGTTTATTTGAAGTTACAAGCTCCCTATCTGATATAAACATCATAATTAGCGTGGACTTTTAGACTCTTCATGCGTACAATACGCTGTTAAGTTACAAGCGAGCAGACCAAAAGGAGGGCGTGTTTTTTTTAGACAGCCACCCTTTTTTTATGTCTACTCGCTTTTTTACAGCCTAAAATTCAGGAGCTTTGGTTTGAGCATCCCCGCCATTTTAGCCCTTGCAGACGGAACTATCTTTAAAGGTAAGTCTATCGGTGCATCGGGTTGTACGACTGGTGAAGTCGTTTTTAACACCGCCATGACTGGCTATCAAGAAATTTTGACTGACCCAAGTTATGCACAACAGCTTGTGACATTAACTTATCCCCATATTGGCAATACTGGCTGTAATACTGAAGATGCCGAGTCCGGCCGTATTCAGAAAGTCTGGGCCAATGGCCTGATTATTCGCGACCTGCCTTTATTGCATAGCAACTTCCGTGCAGATATGTCTCTTGGTGAATATCTTGAGCAGAATAATGTTGTTGCGATTGCAGATATTGATACCCGCAAACTGACCCGTATCTTGCGGGATAAGGGCGCGCAGAATGGCTGTATTCTTGCAGGTGAAAATATTACTGCTGAAGAAGCATTAGAAAAAGCGCGGGCTTTTGGCGGTCTTGAAGGTCTAGACCTGGCAAAAGAGTGCTGTGATCCAGAAGGTTTTGAATGGACCGAAGGCTCATGGGCATTAGGTCAAGGCTTTACCCAGCCTGAATTAAAATATCATGTAGTAGCATATGACTATGGTGTCAAAACCAACATCTTGCGTATGCTTGCAGATCGCGGCTGTAAATTGACCGTTGTACCTGCCCAGACCCCTGTTGAAAAAGTACTGGCACTTAATCCTGATGGCGTTTTCCTGTCCAATGGACCAGGTGACCCGGCTGCATGCGGTTATGCAATTGAAGCTGTAAAAACTATTGTCGAAACAACTACACTACCGGTCTTCGGTATCTGTTTAGGGCATCAAATTCTGGCTCTTGCAAGTGGAGCAGCTACCCTCAAGATGGGTCATGGTCACCATGGCGCCAACCATCCTGTACAGAATATTGAAGATGGTACAGTGATGATCACTTCGCAGAACCACGGTTTTGCGGTAGATGAAAGTACCTTACCTGAAGTGTTACGTGTAACTCACCGTTCGCTGTTTGATGGTACAAACCAAGGTATTCATCGTACTGATAAACCGGCTTTCAGTTTCCAAGGACATCCTGAAGCGAGTCCTGGTCCGCATGATTGCGCACCGCTGTTTGATCATTTCATTGAACTTATCGAAGCATCTAAGAAGTAATTAAGGAGCGAAATAATGCCTAAACGTACGGATATTAAAAGCATCTTAATTATTGGTGCTGGCCCTATTGTAATTGGTCAGGCATGCGAGTTTGACTATTCAGGTGCACAAGCATGTAAAGCGCTGCGTGAAGAAGGCTACCGTGTTATTTTGGTGAACTCTAACCCGGCAACCATTATGACCGACCCTGCAATGGCAGATGCTACTTACATCGAGCCAATCACTTGGCAGACTGTTGCCGCGATCATTGAGAAAGAGCGTCCGGATGCGGTCCTTCCAACCATGGGTGGTCAAACTGCGTTGAACTGTGCGCTTGCACTTGACGCAAATGGTGTATTAGAGAAATATAATGTTGAATTGATTGGGGCGACCAAAGAAGCGATCGAAAAAGCAGAAGACCGTAAACTGTTCGACCAAGCAATGCGTAAGATTGGTCTTGAGTGTCCAAAAGCTGCGATTGCAGAGTCAATGGAAGAAGCACTTGAAATTCAAGCTCGTTTCGGCTTCCCAGTGATTATCCGCCCATCATTCACCATGGGTGGTTCTGGTGGCGGTATCGCTTATAACCGCGAAGAATTCCTTGAAATCTGTGAACGCGGTTTTGATCTTTCTCCGACTAAACAGTTATTGATCGATGAGTCTTTAATTGGCTGGAAAGAGTACGAGATGGAAGTTGTTCGTGACAAAAATGACAACTGTATCATCGTATGTGCGATCGAAAACTTTGATCCAATGGGTGTACACACCGGTGACTCAATCACTGTTGCACCTGCACAAACATTGACTGATAAAGAATACCAATTGATGCGTAATGCATCTTTAGCAGTTCTTCGTGAAATTGGTGTTGAAACAGGTGGTTCTAACGTTCAGTTTGGTATCAATCCAAAAGATGGTCGTATGGTGATCATCGAGATGAACCCGCGTGTATCACGGTCATCTGCGCTTGCATCAAAAGCAACAGGTTTCCCGATTGCAAAAATTGCAGCGAAACTGGCTGTTGGCTATACCCTTGATGAACTGAAAAATGATATTACTGGTGGTACAACTCCGGCATCTTTCGAACCTGCGATTGACTATGTCGTCACCAAAGTTCCACGTTTCAACTTCGAAAAATTCCCGCAAGCTGACGCGACTTTAACAACTCAGATGAAATCTGTCGGTGAAGTCATGGCCATTGGCCGTAACTTCCAGGAATCTGTGAATAAAGCACTTCGTGGATTAGAAGTGGGCGCTTCCGGTTTTGATGAAAAAATCGAAGTGGGTACTGAAGGTGCACGCGAGAAGATTCTTCAGGAACTTAAAGTTCCAGGTCCAGAGCGTATCTGGTATGTAGCGGATGCATTCCGTCATGGTTTCACTTTAGACGAAGTATTTGCAGCTACCAATATCGACCGCTGGTTCCTGGTCCAGATCGAAGATATCATCAACACTGAAAACCAGATCAAAACTTTAGGTTTCGGTGACTTGAACGCGGACAACATCCGTTCATTCAAACGTAAAGGTTTATCGGACCTGCGCATTGCGAACTTGATGGGTATTTCACAAAAACAATTCCGTAAACACCGTTGGAACCTGGGCGTAACTCCAGTGTATAAACGTGTCGATACATGTGCTGCAGAATTCGAATCAGATACAGCATACATGTACTCAACTTACGATGAAGAGTGTGAGTCTAACCCATCGAACCGTGACAAGATTATGGTGATCGGCGGTGGACCTAACCGTATTGGTCAAGGGATCGAGTTCGATTACTGCTGTGTACACGCGGCGCTTGCAATGCGTGAAGATGGCTATGAAACCATCATGGTGAACTGTAACCCTGAGACTGTTTCTACGGATTATGACACATCAGACCGTTTGTACTTCGAACCGATTACCTTGGAAGATGTACTTGAAATCGTTCGTACAGAGAAGCCTAAAGGCATCATCGTACAATACGGTGGTCAAACGCCGCTTAAATTGGCTCGTGCTTTAGAAGAAGCGGGTGCGCCAATTATCGGCACATCACCTGACGCGATTGACCGTGCAGAAGACCGTGAACGTTTCCAGCAAATGATTCAACGTCTGCAACTACGTCAACCAAACAACAGTATCGTAAAATCTGCTGAAGAAGGTATGGCTGAAGCAGCGAAAGTCGGCTACCCGCTTGTGGTACGTCCTTCTTACGTTCTTGGTGGCCGTGCGATGGAAATCGTATACAACGACGAAGAACTCAAACGCTACTTACGTGATGCGGTTCAGGCATCTAACGAAGCGCCAGTTCTGCTTGACCGCTTCCTGGATGACGCAATTGAAGTTGACGTTGACTGCGTGTCTGACGGTAAAGACGTTGTGATCGGCGGGATCATGCAGCATATTGAACAAGCGGGAATTCACTCAGGTGACTCAGCATGTTCTATTCCTCCGTACTCTTTATCTAAAGAAGTTCAGGACGAAATGCGCCGTCAAACCATCGCGATGGCGAAAGAGCTTGGCGTAATCGGTTTAATGAACGTACAGTTTGCGGTGAAAGGCGACGATGTTTACATCCTGGAAGTGAACCCACGTGCATCACGTACAGTGCCTTTCGTTTCTAAGTGTATCGGCGAATCTTTAGCGAAAGTCGCTGCACGTTGTATGGCAGGTCAATCTCTTGAGTCACAAGGCTTCACGGCTGAGATTATCCCTGAGCACTTCTCTGTAAAAGAAGCAGTGTTTCCATTCAACAAATTCCCTGGTGTTGACCCGATCCTTGGCCCTGAGATGAAGTCTACAGGTGAAGTGATGGGTGTGGGTAAAACATTTGGTGAAGCATTCTATAAAGCAGTGCTAGGTGCAAATGAACGTTTACCTGGTCTTCCAACTGAAGGCGAAGTGAAACATGCATTCATCTCTGTACGAGACTCAGATAAACCGCGTGCTGTCGGTATTGCGAAACAATTAATTGACCTAGGCTTCAAGATTCTTGCGACTGATGGTACATTTAAAGTGATTAGCGAAGCTGGTCTTGAATGTGAACGCGTGAATAAAGTGACTGAAGGTCGTCCTAACATTGTGGACCGTATCAAAAACGGTGAAATCCACCTTGTCATTAATACGACTGAAGGCAAAAAGGCACAAGAAGACTCATTCTCGATCCGTCGTTCAGCACTTCAAGGTAAAGTGTATAATACAACTACATTGAATGGTGCGGACGCTGTATGCCAAGCTCTAGCAATTAAATTGCCAATGGATGTATATCGTTTGCAAGACCTAACTAAAGGTTAATTCGCTTCCAAGAAGTCCCGCTACCTTCTTGGTGGCGGGCTTTTTTTTATTTATATATTTTACATCCTTCCACTGACTTTTGAGGGACAACATGCAACGTTATCCTATGACCCCTGAAGGCAAAACTGCCTTAGAGAAAGAATTACACCAGCTTAAAACTGTAGAACGTCCACGTATTACAGCAGCGATTGCAGAAGCACGTGAACATGGCGACTTGAAAGAAAATGCAGAATACCACGCTGCACGTGAACAGCAAGGTTTCTGTGAAGGTCGTATTCAGGACATCGAAGGTAAACTGGGTGCAGCTCAGGTTATCGATATTAAAGATCTTGAGCAGAATGGCCGTGTAGTTTTCGGTGTAACAGTAACTATTGAAAATCTTGATACTGAAGAACAGAAAACTTATAAAATCGTTGGTGATGATGAAGCTGACTTTAAAATTAATAAAATTTCTGTGAACTCACCTATTGCACGCGGACTTTTAGGCAAAAGCGAAGGTGATGAGGCAAAAATCGTTACGCCTCAAGGTGAAGTAGAATATGAAATTGTGAGTGTTGAATATATTTAGTCAAACACGATACACATAAAGCCCCTTTCATCAGGGGCTTTTGATTGACAATATTATTTTCGCTCATCTCAAATTTTAAAATTTTTCAGATATAATCTACTGCTCTTCAGTATTTAATTTTTCTTATGGATCAGCTGATCAACTCTCCGGTTAAACACTGGTGTGAGTTCGAATTCATCTCGAAGACAGTAAAGAATCCGAATATTCATATTAAAGGCAATTATAGTTATTACTCAGCCTATTGGGATCAAGGGTTTGAACGTTGTGTAGTGCGTTATCTTCATGATAAACCTGCTACCCCAGATAAACCGATTGATCAGCTTTATATTGGTAATTTTGTCTGCTTTGGTGCTGAAAGTGTCATTATGATGGGGGGTAATCAGCTACACCGTACAGAATGGATTTCAGTATTTCCCTTTGATACCCGTAGTTTTGTGCCAGCAGGAGATACAATTATTAGTGACGGTTGCTGGATTGGTAGCCGTGCCATGATTATGCAAGGTGTAAAACTGGGAGAAGGCGCAGTAATAGCAACAGGTGCTGTAGTAACTAAAGATGTTCCACCTTATGCAGTTGTCGGTGGTGTACCTGCACGAATTATTAAATATCGTTTTTCTCAAGAAGACATCCAGAAGCTGCTTTCCCTTAAGCTTTATGATATGGACGAAAAGCAGTTATTAAAAATACGCGGGCAACTACAGACAGATAACGTTTCATCTCTAGTAGCATTTTTAAATGAATTTTAATCCGCATCTGATAGAGACTGTATATTAATTTTTATCTTGCTAATTTCCAGACAGAGAGAATTGATGATCTTAAGTTGATTTAGAAATTCAGGGTAGCCACTGAAATTTTTTTAAGTTTATCTTTCCATTTATGACTGTTAGGCCCTCTTCAATTAATAAAACAGACTGTATATTTTGACCTTGTGTATTTAATTTACTTAGGCTAATTCTACCTTGACTATTAATTACGCGATGCCATGGAATATCAGTTTCTATAGGCAGATTTTTGAGTATATAGCCGACTAATCGTGCATGTTTTGGCAACCCGGCAAGACGCGCAACCTGTCCATAAGTTGCAACTTTACCACAAGGAATCAGACTAATAACTTCTAAAATCTGTCCATATAATTCATGTGCAGAAGAAATAACATCCTCCTTAAAATCTATAGCTTTATAAAGTATAAGAAAACTCAAAATTCTAAATAGATTATCACTTAAGTTTAAAAAAATTTTAACTAAAGACAAAAAAGGACCCGAAGGTCCTTTTTTGTTACCTTATATATTTAGAAAATAATTTGGCCATTCTGTAACAGTTCATCCAATGTAATGGCACTTGGCTGATTGGTCAGCTGTAATAATGGAGTGGCAATAAAAGTAGTTCCGGTTCCATCCCGGTCGATGGACAAGGTTACAGTTGATGACGTTGAATTATAGTTTAGCTGGATATATTGTCCCAGATTATTAGCATTAACCTCGCCTCCTAGCAGATCTGACACATCAATCCGGTCAGCCTGGTTATCGGTACGAATATTACCTACATGGAAGTCTGTCCAGGTATCAGTACCATTACCGCCTCTTGCATTAGCCGCAACCAGTAAATCAAACACTACAGTATCAGCGCCTGGGCCACCAGTAATAGTGTCATTGCCTGCACCACCATTAATATAATCATTACCTGCCCCTGCATTTAAAGTATCATCACCATTACCACCTCGCAGGATATCATTTCCTGAACCGCCATTTAACGTATCATTTCCATCATAACCATAGAGGCGCTGAGATACAGTACTATTGCTATTACCCAAGATATTAGCATTAGCATTACCCTCAACAATCGGTGAAGCGCTTCCTGAAAGTAGACCACCTAACAGATCTACACTTGCAATCTCACCTCGGCTATATGAGGTAGATGAGCCTTGGCTATCTGTAGCAACCACATTCAAATTATTCAGTAAATTCAGATTTAAGATGCCTCCCAGCAAACCACCCGATAATTTGACTGATGCCAAGAATTCATTAATTTCCTGATTATCAAGTACCTGCCCTTGTGCAGCTTCAATCGTAATACGCGCCGGACGGCCAGGAATTAATGGTAAAGCTAATTGACTGCTTTGCGTAGTAACATTATAACCAAATAAATTAGCTAACCCTGTTGAGAAGCTAAAATTCTCTCCACCCAGTGATACTGCAGAATTTAATGTAATTTCTACTCTTCTTAAATCGCCATTTGCATCTGCCGCTGCAAATAGTTGCTGATTTAAATCAATCAGACCTGCTACATCTGCGCCTACAACGCCCAGTAGAGCATTACTGTTAACAGCTGCAACAGGTGCAACCTGGCCAATAATATTCAAGTTAAAGTTAGCAGTTGTAATATTACCTGCCGTATCTGTTACTCTAGCCTGCCAAGTATGATTTACACCGGTCGCAGATGAAGACAGTGCTGTGGCAGGCGTATAACTCCAGTTACCACTAGCATCTACAGTAATTGGCGTAGTTATTGTTACACCGTCCTGAATAAGCGTAATGGTACTGTTCGGCGCTGCCCTGCCAAAGATTGTTGGCGTATTATCATCAGTAATCGCACCAGAATAAATATTGCCTTGAATATTACCTGCATTATCGCCTGCACCTACGATTGTAACTACTGGCGGTGTAGTATCTAGAGTAATATTACCTAAAGAAGAGGTATTCGTATGATTGGTAGTGTCTGTTACGGTAGCCGTCACGTTGTAGGCACCATCTGCAAAACCAGCTGGAGGCGTAGCAATCCACCTGCCAGTTGCGGTGTCATACACGGCATTGACGTTCACTCCAGTACCGGAAGCAGATGTATACCTTACCACTACTGTGTTCACATCAGGATCTGCGATCACCGCGATGCGACCATCTTGGGTGATCAGGTCAGTATTACTGTTACCCGTATCATTAACTAAAGTAACTCTAGGGGCTGTTGTAGAAGTATCTGCAATGTTAATAGTAAGTTTTGCTGTATCTACTGTATTTCCATCAGATAATGTATAAGTAAATACTTCAGAACCGCCTATAGACGCTGGATCTCCATAAGCTGTATAAGTATAGGCTCCTGACGAATTAATGGTAAGTACACCATATAGTCCTTCGACTGTAATATTGCTTCCATTTGATGGAATGACTACGATAGGTCCATCAGCAATTTGTACCTGAGTAATTACACCTCCCTGTGCATCATCTGTACCGCCGTTACTGCTACCCGCACCTGTAATCACATTACCACCTGTTAAGGCTTCATTAGCAAAATCGGTTTCGGTAAGCTGGGTCGTAATATCAGTAGCTTGCAATAGTGTAAGTGTATTACTTAAAAGAGCATCTGCTAGTGAACTCAAGACTGTATTGAGTAATCCGGTAGCACCAACATTATTCAAAATAGTGACTAATGGATTAATAATCTCATCAACTGGCAAACCATTCAATGTAGTTAAAACAGGAGATAACAGCGTAGTAACTGTTGGCCCTAAAACTGGACCTAATGCATTAGAAACTGTATTGAGTACCAGCGTCTGATTTTCAGGCCCTAAAATGACGCCTGAATTTCCAAGCTCTTGTAAAGATACTCCACCACTATTATCTGAATCTAGCAAGTCAGTTAATGTACTCTCGTCATTACGAACCACAACACGATATGTACCTGGTTGCAAGCCTCTGACTGTAGCAGTTAAAGTATTATCTCCTGTTACACCTAAGATATTTAAACCAAGAACATCACCTAATAGCGAGTTTTGTGTTACTGCAGAATAGACAACATTACCATTTGCATCAACAACATCTAACCGGAAGGCATCTGCAACTGCGGCGAGTGCAGTTTGGCTTATTTCAATATTGAGTACACCAAATTGATCAGGTCCTACAATTACAGTCACACCATTGTCAGTGCCATTATCCGACTCTAATAAACCCAATACCTGAACATCTGTATCGGTCACTTCGGGATAGACTGTAGTGATCTGACTTACAATGTCCAGGTTTACGACATCATCTACGGCATTTGGTGGTGTCAAATCTATTCTTACTGGGTCTGTAGCAACGTTTCCGGCAATATCTGTAGAATTCACGCTAAGCAGCTGGTTATCCGCTACGGAAGCTGTCGGAACATTAAATGTATAGGTGCCTGTTGAACCTACTATCGTACTAACAGGATTGCCCAGATTATCTAAAATTGCTACACCTGTAGTTGTGGTTAAAGTAACAGTAGATCCTACCTCTGCTGTGCCACTCACAATGACAGTCGTCGGATCTGGATTGCCATTATCTGAATCTAAAGCAAAGCGCGCAGTAACCGTAGTGATAGTATCTATAGTAACGCCTACCGCATTGGTTATACTGCTGTTGCCATTAACATCAGTCACGACAGCTCTATATTGATAGGTGTTATCTGCGACTCCAGTCTGTGCGGCTGTTGTTGCCACCCAGGTATTTCCGCCATCCGCAGAAATCTGGTAGACCACGGTAGAACCTGTTTCCTGACCCGTTAATGTCAAATTAAATGAATTGTCATTACTGATTCCATCAGAGAGGCTGATGCCCGTATCGGAGAAATCTGCCAGACTCAGGCTTCCAGGGATTGGTGCAATATTATCTGTTGCAGTCGCGGTATCGGTGGCAGTGTTGCCATTAATATCGGTTGCGGTGGCGGTGTAGTTACCGGCGAGAGCTGGCGCGGCAATGCTGCCACTGATGCTGCCATCTGGCGCCACTGTGACCGGCACTGCTGCTCCGTTCGGGCCCTGTACGGTTACACTGGCGCCCGGTTCGGTGGTACCGCTGA
>NZ_DBUF01000027.1:0-55671 GCF_002307755.1 Acinetobacter sp. UBA1297 | reverse complement strand
TGAGGGGGCTTTTTTTTATGCGGAGGGTTTTATATAAAATAATAATTACTTTTAATAAATAAATTATTATATTGATTTTTCACTTATTTAAACTTCAGCTTGTGAGCTGTATTTATAAAGCAGATAAATTGATAGGGATTATTATTAAATGAAAAGACAATTAAAATATGGCATAGGTATAGGTGTATCACTTTTTATTTGTACTTCAATCAGTCATGCCGCCTCAGCTCAAGAATTAATAAAAGTAGCTGAGTCACAAAAGCAGCATTTTTTAAATACTTTAAAAGACTTAGTAAATATTGAGTCCAGTAGTCGCGATATAGAAGGGCTGAATATAATTGCCAAGCAGGTAGCCCAACAACTTAAAAATACGGGTGCTCAAGTAGAAATTATTACTAATCACGATATTTATCGTATGGATGATACGCCCGAGCAAGTGGGACCAGTTGTGAAAGCAACCCTTAAAGGTAAGGGGCAAATTAATATTATGCTAATTGCGCATATGGATACAGTTTATCCAAAAGGCTCATTAGCAAAACAGCCATTTCGCATTGAAGGTGATAAAGCATATGGTTTGGGAATCATTGATGACAAGCAGGGAGTTGCATCGATTATTCATATTCTGTCTATACTTAAAAAATTAAACTATCAGGACTACGGCACCATAACAGTATTGATGAATTCAGATGAAGAAATCAGTTCGCCAGGTTCCCGTAAACTGATTAGTAAAATTGCTCAACAGCAGGATGTCATATTTTCATTTGAGGGTGGGGGAACAGATGGAAGTTTACGCTTGGCTACCAGCGGTATTGGCGCTGCCTATTTAGAGGTTAAAGGTAAGGCCTCTCATGCGGGTGTTAAGCCTGAAGATGGGGTAAATGCATTAACTGAGCTTTCTCACCAGATATTACAGCTGCAGGATCTGTCTGATGCTAAAACAGGTTTAAAATTAAACTGGACAGTTGCTACAGCTGGCAGAACCCGTAATGTAATACCAGAAGAGGCTCAAGCCCAGGCAGATGTACGTGCCTTAGACAATGCCGATTTTAAGAAAGTTGAAAGAATATTGGCTGAGCGGATAAAAAATAAAAAATTAAAAGACAGCCAAGTGGCAGTTAAATTTGAATTGCGCCGGCCTCCTTTATCTGCAAGTGAGCAAGCTCTACCAATTGCCAAGCAGGCCCAACAAATTTATTTGCAAGAATTCAAACAGCCGTTAAATATTCTAACTGAGGCAAAAGGTGGAGGGACAGATGCTGCCTTTGCTGCGCTGGATTCCAAAGCAGCAGTCATCGAAGGAATGGGAGTTTCAGGATATGGAGCCCATTCCAATCAGGCCGAATATATTCTGGTAGAAAGTATTGTTCCACGTTTATATATGGCTACTCGGCTCATTATGGATATTTCAGAGCAGAAAAATAAATAGTTTTATATAAGACTAGAGTAAAGCCATGAATTCTTATTCATGGCTTTATTTAATTTAGGACATTTAATTGTCTGCGTGCGTGCTTTAATGCTGTTCTTAATCCTTCTTCCATAGTTGGGTGATAAAATGGTTTTGCAAGTAAGCGATCAACAGTTATATTTTCGGCCATCATCCAGTTTAGCAGATGGGCAAAATGTTCAGCATTGTTTACTAATAGTTCTGCACCCAGTAATTGTTTAGTCTGTTTATCTACGTATACCTCAACTTTGCCCATATTCTTTCCTAATACGATGGCTCTTCCCTGTTTCTCATAAAAAACTTCTCCAGTCACAAATTGAGAGCCTGCTTTAACCAGTTGTTGATAACTTTTTCCAACTATAGCCATTTCTGGTTGGCTAAATACAATAGATAGGGGCGTAAATAATTTTATAGGTTGAATATGGGGGTAACTTAAACAGTTATGTACAGCAAGCTTGCCTTCTTGTGCTGCCTCATGCTGAATGGGAGTATCTGTATATGCATCGCCTACTATAAAGATAGGGTACTCTGCAAGCTGTTTGGTTTCTGGATGAACAGGAAGATTTTTAATATCTTTAAAATCAGAGTGAATCTGGTCAAGTTTTAATGTATTTAGAAGACTTTTCCTTCCGGTAGCTACTAACAAATAATCAACTTCTAAGTCTTTAAATTTTCCATTCTGCTGATAACTTAACTTTACCCCATACTCTGTTTTTAATACCTGTTCAGGTAAGGTGTTATATAAAATAGATAACTCTTTAGCAAATTCCTGCTGGGCGATTTTCTGAAGTTCTGGACTACTTAAATTACCTATCCGCTGACTACGTGCAAATATGGTTGTTTTTACATTTAAACGTTGCATGGCTTGTGCGAGTTCAAGGGCAATTACACCGCTACCCACTACGGCCAGTGAATTGGGTAGAGTCTCGAGCTCAAAAATATCATCTGATGTAATTAAACGATCCTGAAGTTCTTTTTTCCATTTAATATCGAAGCTTGGAGTTGAGCCAACTGCAACAATAAAGCTTTTAGCCTGATAATGCTGGCTATTCACTTCTATGGTGTTGGCATCAATAAAATGTGCCTGTCCAGAGATTTTATGAGCTTCATTCCAGCTTTTTACATCCATCAGAGTAGCTTTTACAAATTGATCTCTGAGCCGTCGTACATGTGGCATGACGTGAGCTGTATTAATCTTGCTTTTAGCTTCTAAGCCAACTTCATCTGCATGATGTATATCATGCATCCGGTTAGCTGAAGAAATCAGAACTTTACTTGGCATACAACCTACACGGGCACATGTAGTATCCCAAGAGCCATCATTGATAATTAAAATATTTTGTGTATGTTTAATTGCCTCCTTATAGGCACCGATGCCGGCTGTGCCTGCCCCAACAATAATAAGATCGTACATTTATCTACCTATTTTAAAAGATTTTTTATATTCAAGGATTCATCATATAGTGTTGTAATTTTTGGTTTGTATCTTTTGTTAAAACTAATTAAAGAAAGGTATTAATAAAGAATCAGATTGATAAAAAATGTTATTTTAAGTAAATTTCACTTATAACTAATCAATTTTTAAATGATTTGAATTTTACAAGAAATATAGGATCTATAAATGTCTAACTATTTAATCAAGTTGAAAAAACTTGGGGTAAATTTTACTCTTCTTGCTACCTCTATATCGTTAGTAGCTTGTGGAGGTGGAGGAAGCGAAGGATACTTTAATAATGAGGGCAGCGGCTCTTCTCCTGGTAATAATTCTGGAGGTAATGAGTCAACTCCAGATTCCTCTCAAGTTGCTGAAAGCTTAAATATCAATTTGCGTGATAGTTCTGGTGAAAGCTTGATTCAAGCTATTGATAATTCTAATGTACAGATTACTGTACAAGTACTCAATGCTGATAAAGGTGGAATTTCAAACAAAAATGTACGTCTCTCTATAAACGATAGTGAAAATCTGGGTATAACTAGTAAAAGTTCTTTAGTCACTACAGCAGAAAATGGTATTGCTGTATTTGAGGTCAATATACCTCGATTAAATACTCAATCTGGAAAGGTGCAAATTACAGCTACTTTAGATGGAACAACTATCAAGCAGATTTATACTTTGAATATTGCTAAGACATCAACAGTTCAGAGTAACTATAATTTAAATGTCCAACAGGGAGTTGTCCTTAATATACCAAAAGGTTCAGTCACAATTAATGCACAAGTAACTGACCAGAATGGAGGAGTTAAAACAGGACAAAATGTTATCTTAGCCCTTCCAAAAGAAATGCAGGAAAAATTTTCTATCTCTTCTGGCTCCTCATTGACTACAGATAATAAAGGTAATGCTTCTTTCACAATTACTTCAAATTCTGATTTAAGTGCTGAAGAAATTCAAAACTTTATTGGAACTTCACAGAGTCTGGAATTCAAGCTTATTGATGAGTATCAAGCACAACGTATTGTTAAAGCTGCAATTACCTTTAAAGACATATCTCAAATAGTACAAAAGCTTGAAATTATTAAAGAAGATACCCCTATTGTTGCACAAGGCGGTTCTACTATTATTAAAGTCCGAGCTAAAAATAGTAATGATATACCTTTAGCAAATAAGAAAGTAAAGCTAATTTTTACAGATAAGAGCGATGCTTACGGCGTGAGCCTGGATCAAACCGAAGTAACGACCAATGCTGCCGGATATGCAGAATTTATAGTACGTACTAATTCCTCATACCCAATTGCACTTTCTCAGCAAGGTATTAATTTAAAAGCTCTCTATACAGATAATGCAGAAGTTTTTGCCCAAGATACGGTTTCTGTAATTACTACAAATACTGGTGCTACTGACCAGCTAGCTTTACAGCGTTTAGAAATAGCATCATCTTATAAAATTAACGCGAAAAATGACTCTGTTAGTATTACTGTAAAAGGTATTAATAATAAAGGAGAAGCTGCTACTAAAGGTAAAGTAACTTTGAGTTTAAACTCGGAAGCTCTCGCGAATGGGGTAACTTTTGAAGGTAGTGCAGAACAGGAATTCAGAACAGGTTATGTCACTTATATTTTAAAAACCAATGCTAAGACAGAGGCAGCAGTAGCAGATTTAGTTCAAGCCGGCATTACTGCAACGTTTAAAACAGACAATAATTTAACTAATACTATTAAAATTGCTGTAGAGGATGAAGCAAAGTCTGAGGAGGCTGTAGGTTATCTGACAATTGATCCCATTAATAATGCTTTTGATTATACAAAAGATCAGACTGTTGAATTAAGAGTAAAAGCAGTGGGCGTTAAAGGAAGCGCATTAAAAGGTGAAACAATCAACATTAGCCTACCTGCTTTAGTTACTTCAGACTTACAAGCTTTAGGTCTAAGTTTAATGGGCCAATCTTCAACTAATACTGATGAAACAGGATATGCCACATTCCGTTATCAATATAAAGCAAATAATAGTGAGCGACAGAGAGAGCTGGTTGGAGGAGGTATACGTATTACAGCTACATCAGCTTCTGATAATGCTCAGCAGTCTATTATTTTAAATTTTAAAGCACCTACTGAACAAAATGAAATAGATTTAGATTACTTGACTGTAGATATGCCCGGGAATCTGGTATTGAAACCAGGGATAGAACAGACAATTCAAGTGGCAGTTAAAGCTACAGGTACGAATGGAACAGCCTATGCAAGTCAGAAAATTGGCATAGGTTTAAATGAAGCAGCTCTAAGTAATGGCGTCAGCCTTGCAACAGCTTCATCTTTAATTACTAATTCAAGTGGGCAGGCTGTTTTCAGTTTAAAGGTTAAAGCTAACAGCGTCACCGAACTAACAAATCTGATAGCAAATGGCATTACGATTTCTGTAAAAGGCTACCGTAAGGATGGCTCTAGCTACCTACTGACACGTAAAATTGATATTAGTCAACCACCTGTAATTTTACCAAATTTAGTAGGTCTAGCAATTTCTTATGATATGCAGACTGTATCAGTATTAGGTGGAGAAGTCCGAGTTAAAGTTATCGCAAAAGATAGTGCAGGGAATATCATTCCGAATACCCCGTTGGCTCTTGCATTGTCTGGTCTAGCCGGCTCAAGAGTTTCTTTATCAGATTCAGCTCTTTCTACAAATAGTAAAGGTGAAGCTGAGTTTTCAGTTAAGGTCGCTGAAGGTACATATGATGCTAATTTGATTAAAAATGGAATTACTTTTGCAGTTGTAGGGACTAATTTAAATAATGGTGATCGTATCCAGCAGACTGGAACTATTCAAGTGGCAATACCGAGAGATTCAGTTAATCTGCGTTTAACCTCGGAACAGGATAATCTTGAGTTGGGTAAAGCTTACCAGATTCAAGTTGCAGTAAAAGATGAATTAGGTGCTAATACAGCTTATCCGGTCAATTTAACTTTAAATAGTGAAGCAGTTACAGCAGGAGTTAGACTCAGTGCGGATTCTGTAATGACTTCTGCAAATACTAGTGTTCCTGTTTCAATTACTCTTCCGAAAAATATACCGGAGATTACTAAGCAGGCATTGTTAACATCAGGCATTAAGGTTTATGGCTTTATTACCAATCCTAAGGGTGAAAAACTTGAGACTGTTCTAAATTTCACAGTTTCTGAAGTGATTAATACCAACCATTTAATCTTGCAAAGTTCAAAAACAAATTTAAGTGTCAATGGTGACAGAGCAATTATCACAGCCACATTGTTAGATCAGAATAACCAACCTGTTCGTAATCAGGCAGTTAAATTATCAGCAAATAATTCAGCAACATTAATTATCGGTACTCCTGGAGCAGGTCATCCTACTAATACCAGTGAACCACAAACTGTAATAACAGATTCAAATGGTAATGCATTCTTCTCAGTAGAAATTGATAGTAAAACAGTTGATGGTGGCTTATTAGTTGCCAGTGGGATTGAATTAACTGCTAGTCATACTAATGAAGCAGGTACTATTACACAAATTCATCGCTTAGCACCTTTTAGACCTGTATCAGTTGACCCACAGCCAGCTCGTTATAATGTACGTATACAAGCCACAAAGCCAAGTTTAAATGTACGTAATGATTTAACTGATGTCACAGTTACTTTAGTCGATGCAAATGGTGGTGGAATTTCTGATAAATATATTGAGTTAGCTATTGAAGATTTTAATCGTAATGGAGCAATTATTGTTGGCCCTTCAGGATTAACTACCAATATAAATGGTCAAGCTACATTTAAGGTTCAGATTGATGAATTTGCGCGGGCTGTGGGTTATGATGCCGCCTCCTTTGCAGCAGATGATCTAAAACTGACTGCAAAATTTAAAGAAGATGGTTACCTAGAAGCTACACAAACAACTCAAGTGAATATAGTTCAATCACTAATACAGAATCCAGTAGCTTCAATTGTAATTGGCGTAAATCCTACCGAAGTTACTTCATCTACAGATGGGGTGTATTACACACGTAATCTTTCAGTTAGTGTAGTAGACTTTGATGGTAAACCTCTGTCAAAACAGGAGGTTAAAATGGATATTACCCCGATTCTGTATACTAAAGGCCAATATAAATGGGAACTTGTAACAGATGCATTAGGTAACCAAAAAGAAGATTGGGTTATACATCCAACAGCAGGATGTCTTGCTGATCCTAATGGTACTGCTGTAACAAATGGGCAAGTAATTAATATTCCTGTGAAGGTACCTACATTCTTGGGATCAGAAAGTACAGTTGCAACATATACAACAGATGCGCAAGGAAAATTTGATTTTACGATTCGATACCCGAAAATATATGCACAATGGTTAACTGTTCAAATTGGGGCGGCTTCTACTGTAGCCACTTTGCCTGCCCGTACAACTTATAATCTTGGTTTAGCTTCACTTAAATCTGATTATAGTACAGATGGTTCTTATGGTCCTAATTTAACAAGCCCGTATGGTACGAATTTTTCTTGTCCTTAATAGATGAAAGAAGCTAAAAAACAGCGCCTAGGCGCTGTTTTTTTATGAATGTCCGTATCTGAAAATTAAAGTGAGGTTCCCACACTTACCCCAACAGTTGGGCGTACATTCATAGAACTGCAGCCCATCAAGGTAAGTGAACATAAAAGAACGAGTAAAATTTTATTCACGTAATAATCCCTGTTGCTTGGCCTGATTAAATAGAGCAGTCGAGCGCCCCCCACTACGACAGACCAGCAGAATCGGTTTGGGCAGGCTATTATAATAACGAGCAAACTCAACAATATCTGGCTGTGAAACTTTTACACTTTCAACAGGCTGGTAAATCAGACTGACATGAGACTTTTCTGCAACAGTCCGGAGCTGGTTTACGGTTACAGGATTGCCGAGTTCACCGTCGGGCCGGTTAACAATGACTGATTTAAAACCCTGCTTGAGTAACTGCTGAAACTTTACCAAATCCATCTGTCCGGCTACGCTAACCTCTTCATTTAAAGGTTTGCTGATGGCCTGGTCAGTAACAGCAGCATTGACTGAAGAGATGGCACTTCCACACCAGCCCAGACTGAGCAGAAGGGCGCATATGTATTTAGTCATCCAGCAGGTCCATCTGTTTTGCTAATTGATAGAGGTTATTTGAGCGATTGCCAGTACGGCAGAACATTAAAATAGG
This sequence comes from Acinetobacter sp. UBA1297, assembly GCF_002307755.1. Taxonomy (NCBI): domain Bacteria; kingdom Pseudomonadati; phylum Pseudomonadota; class Gammaproteobacteria; order Moraxellales; family Moraxellaceae; genus Acinetobacter; species Acinetobacter sp. UBA1297. The sequence goes on along the minus strand of NZ_DBUF01000027.1, from coordinate 47,610 downwards.
TTTTGGCAGTTCATTATAGTGATTTGCAAATGTGCGCACATCAAGTTCACTGATCTGGCCAGCAACAACAGGCTGATAGACATAATCTAGGCCCGCAGCTCGAGCGGCCTCTTCAATCTGCGCACTGGTAGGCTGTTCAGCACCACCTTCCATATCTGGACGGTTATTGATGATCGATCTGAAACCTTTTTCAACTACTTGTGACACATGATCAGGGCCAATCTGGCCTGCAAAACCTACATTCTCGCTCATTTTTTTACTCCATAGACTCATAAGGAATTTATGCAGACATGATAGCATTAAGCAAGATTATGCGTCGAAATCGGTAGAAAATTAATAAATTTTTCCCAACAAAATATTAATGGATCTGATGAATATTTTTGATTGTAAGGTTTTTTAATCATATATGGGCTGAGGGCAGATTTAGAGTTTCTATTCTTATAAAATAATACTATTTGAAAAGTCGGGCATACTCGCATTAAAATTTTCATATACATTGACTGGATGAAAATGAATGATTCTTGTATGTCCAAGCTGCAGTGCAAAAAATCGTGTACCAGAGGAAAAGCTTGATGCAGCTCCGAATTGTGGACAATGTCATGCTGCCTTGCTTCCACTAGCACCAATTGAGTTAACTGAGCAGAATTTTAGTAATTTCATGAGTCATAGTGATCTGCCTGTACTGATTGATCTATGGGCCGACTGGTGTGGGCCATGCAAAATAATGGCGCCACATTTTGCTGAGGCTGCCAAACATAACCCGCATGTTATTTTTGCCAAGATTAATACCGAGACTTCTCCACGCTTAGGTGCTGCATTTAATGTCAGAAGTATCCCGACCCTGGTACTGATGAATAAAACCACAGAAGTTGCTAGAATAAGTGGCGTCCTTCGATCTGCCGAGTTACAACAATGGCTGGATCAGCAACTTAAAGTCCGGAGTTAATGTGTCAGATACTAATCTAAAACCTGAAGGGGTATTGTCTCTTCAAACAATTGCTATGCCTGCTGATACCAACTGGAGCGGAGACGTGTTTGGTGGCTGGATCGTTTCCCAGATGGATTTAGCTGGTGCAATTCATGCTGAACGTTTTAGTAAAGGACGATGCGCCACTATTTCGATTAACCAGATGACTTTTCTGGTACCGGTTAAAGTGGGCGATGTAATTAGCTGTTATACCAAGATTTTAAAAGTTGGTAATACTTCAATCCAGATGCAGATTGAAGTCTGGGATAGCCATGATTCATCACGGCCAGCTAAACGTGTTACAGAAGGAGTTTTTACTTTTGTCGCTGTAGACGTAAAAGGTAATAAACGCATAATTCCAGAAGAGGTTAAGCAGAAGTTTTTAGAGTCACAACAGGTTTAAAATAAAAATCCCAGACATAATCTGGGATTTTTTATATTGTCATTAAGACGGTTTAAGCCGATCTTTAGCGACCCAGGCCCACAGCATTTCACACTGAATGGGCTCTTCACCAGACTCGTCTACCACTGAGACTGTAACGAGCGTTTCGCCTTTCTCAGAGGTTTGCATCATCTGCTGCTGTTCAGCAGACAAAGTTGCTACAGCGGTCATCGCTCCTTGAGTGGGCCGTTTAAAGTCAATTTTAAAACTTTTAATCAGTACAATAGCATTTTGAGGAACATTCATTGCAGTTACAAAACCAGTAGCAGTTTCGGCAAGAAGTGTCATGGCACAGGCATGAATCTGACCAATATGGTTCTGCATGACATGATGATTTGCCATACTGACTACCACTTTGGATGCGGTTACTTCAAGATAACGAATCTTTGCTGTACCTACCATTGGCACCACCCGACCAAATGCTCTACTCCACAAAGTACTGCGCAGGCCTTTAGGAAGCTTTGAGGTGGTCTTGATCAGTCTGGACAAGCGATTATTATGGGCCATGAGGTTTCTCTTGCAAGCAATAGTGTCTTAATCTTTGAAGTTGTTAAATTGTAGTGGCAAGCCAAACTGCTGCTCACGCAGAAAGTTCATTACCTGCTGCAGGGTATCGCGCTTTTTGTCTGTTACACGGATTTTGTCACCCTGAATCGATGATTGCACTTTAATCCCACTTTCTTTAATGGCTTTATTAATTTTTTTTGCCGTATCTGAGTCAAGGCCATCTTTAAGTTTGATCACCTGGACTACATTTTTTCCTGAAGCAGTCGCTTTTTGGGGATCGAGTGCCTGTACATCAATTTTACGTTTATAAAAGTGATTCTCTAACATGCTATACACTTGTTCACATTGGAAATCACTTTCTGTGCTAATTTTAATTTCTTTATTTTTTTCATTTAGTTCGATGGAAACATCCTGGCCGCGGAAGTCAAACCGGGTTGCAATTTCCTTTTGGGTATTTTGAACAGCGTGATTAACTTCAAATAACTCTAATTCGGATACAATATCGAAAGATGGCATGGTTTAGACCTTTACAAAGGGAAAGAATATCTGAGATGCTAGGGATGTTTTCTTCATTTGCCAAGTATTGTTTACATCAAAGGAGTGCGCAATGATCCGTAAACAAGAAATTACTACATTTGAGTTCCCAGAAAATGCTGTTATCTGGGATGTCCGTGACACAGGTGCATATGCAGAAGGTCATATTCGAGGTGCGATCAATCAGCCTATCAATGATCTGAGCGCAGAAAGCTTGTCTCAGGTAGCAGCGGATCAACCGATTTATATCCTGTGCGGTGGTGGCAGTAAAGCCCCGCGTGCGGCTGAAATGCTTGAAAGCATAGATGACTCGCGTGAATACGTGGTGTTGATGGGAGGGACCCGAGCAGCACGTGATGCAGGATTGCCTTTGGAACAAGAAGGATAGAAAAAAGCGCCCCAGAGAGGGCGCTTTTTTTCAGACTATGAGTACTGTACTGTCCAGCTTCGCACAGGCTGGTTGATTCAAGAATTTCTTTGCTGTTTTAAACGTTTTTGAAACCGTTGAGGGTTGAGCTTCTGTACTACACTGGCCGGTACAGGGCAGGCTTCTTTAAATACCAATGCGGCCAGTATTTCACTGCATAAGGGTGCATACAGAAAACCTTTAGAGCCTAAACCGGAAAAAGTATAGATTTCTGTATCAGACCCCGTTTTGCCGAGCAGGGGAAAGTAATCCATAGTTTGGGCACGAATAGAGGCACGGCCCTGCCAAGCTTCTATAGGTAGCAAAGTGGCTGCATATTCTGGAAATACTTTTGCAAGAAGTTCTGCATTATGCTGATGATCTTCCGCCAGGACTTCATCATCTTCACGGCTTGGTAAGAACGAAGCGCCAAGAAGCAAATTTTCAGCATCAAATTGCAGACAATAGCCGCCATAACTGATGGCTTCCTGCATATTCAAAGGTTGTGCCGTATTATTGACCCAGCTTACTTGCCCTCGAATTGGCCGTAGTGTCGGGCAATTGCTGAGCAGTGACTGGCTCTGCCGAGCACAGCACACCACCACATGGTCAAATTTACCCAGAGATTTACCGTTGGCGTCATATAAGACGGTGTCTTGAGCTTCCGGAATAATACGTTCCACGGCTGCCTGCGCAAACTGGATCAGTGAATGTTCTAAAATCTGGTCACGTAACAGATGTGGAGAGACACCGCCAGCTCGATTAAGCCGTATACTTTCAGACTGTGTAGAAAGCGGGTGACATTGAGCAGTTTGTACTGTAAGTAATTCATCCGGATATTGTTCTGCCAGACTCAAAAGCTGCTCGCTTTCTTTTAAAGCCATCTGGTGAATCTGTAATGGCCGGAAAGCTCTAAATTGCTGATAATGATTAAGTGCATATTGCCAAGTAACTGTCATTAAATGGGTATGACTTTTTTCGATCTGGCTGAGCTTCGGATTTAACAGGGCAAGTGGATTTCCGGAGGCGCCAGCTAAAGGCGCATTGTAGTCAAACAGTTTAACCTGATGGCCACGCTGGGCAAAAGACCAGGCTACGCTTAGTCCGGCAATACCTGCACCAATCACAGCGATCTGTTTTTGCCGATGAGTTGTTTTAACAGCTATTCGGGGGGGGAGTTGCCCTGAAGACAGACTCTCTGGTTTTTCCTGCTTTTCAGTTGCAGCATCGGCAACGGACGGCTGCCAGATCGCTTTTAACATTTCACGCTTATGACCAAAACCACGTGGACGTGTAACCTGAATGCCGTGACTACGTAACCCCCGCTTGAGAACACCGGCGACGCTGAATGAAGCAAATGTAGTACCATGGTCAGATAAACGGACAATATGATTTAAAACCTGTTCTTCCCACATATCCGGATTACAAGAAGGCGCAAAGCCATCCAGAAACCAGGCATTTACAGATGCTGTCTTTTCCATAAGGGGGAACATATCATGTGCATCTCCCAGCCATAGGTCAAGGCTAAAGCGTTCTTCAGGAAATGACAGCCGGTGACAGCCTGCAATCAGTAAGGGATACTGCTGGAGCAGCTGCTCAGCTAAAGGAGCAAGTTCTGGCCAGGCTTTTAATGCACGGATCAGATCAGGTTTGCCAAGCGGAAACTTCTCTACACTGATTGCATGCAGATGGCTATGATTATCAGGTCTGACCTGTTGCCAAAGTTGCCATAACGCTAGAATATTCAGTCCAGTACCAAAACCGGTTTCACCTACACAGAAATATTCAAAGTCGTTTAAGGTAGCGAGGCGTTCAGTCAAGTCATTGCCATTTAAAAAAACATGGCGTGTTTCCAGCAGACCGTTATCTTTGGAGAAATAGACATCTCCAAACTGTCGGGATACCGGTACCTCAATATTATCGATAAGTTGCCAGTCTAAAGCAGCTGTTTGAATCGGATAGGACAAACCATAAAACCCTTTATTTATGCAGAGAAAAAGTGGAAATTACCACTGACGCCGGCGCTTGGTGTATACATAACTTGCAATAAGAAAACCCATCAATACGCCTACAGCTAAAGTTGCTGCGCCGTAGAGAAACATCTGGGCACTACGTTCACTCTGTAAAACCTGAACCTGTACAGCAAGGCTATCATTTTTTAATTGCAGTTCCTGATTTTGTGCCAGTGCGTCCAGATTGGCTTTTTCCAGTTGTTGCAAGCGTATACCTTGATCTTTGATCAGTGTTTTAATCTTGGCATCTTGCAAGGCCTTGTTTTTGGCGAGTTGTTCAGCTGTTAAAGGCCGGACTTCCTGAGGTTGGCCTGTAGGGGCGACTGTTGCAGCAACAGCCATAGCGGCTGGCCGGTTAACTGTATTAGCATTTAGTGGGGCTGTTACAGGTGCAGCTGCTATAGGTTCACTGACTACTTCAACAGCCCAGGCGGTAGAACAAAAAAATAGAATGCCCAGACAGCTTTGGACTACAACACGCATGAATTTATCCTTGAGGAAAGGCTTTATTGAAAGGCTTGACATCGATATGCGCATAAACACCAGCTTTTAGGAAAGGCTCTTCTTTAAGCCAGACATCCAGTGCTTCACGGCTATCAAACTCAACAATCATAGTACTGCCATAAAAACCTGCCTGAGGATCAGCAGGGTCTTTAGGCATCGCACCTGCTACGATCAGGCGGCCTTCGTCATTTAACTTTTGTAACCGTTCAATGTGTTGAGGACGTGTGGCGAGACGCTTTTCAACTGTACCCTCGTGATCGGTACAGCTTAATACAAATAAAGGCATGAAATTTTTGACCTGTATGACACACCTTAAGCTTCGGGTGACTTAAAGTGTTTACGTAAGACTATGAACTGAATAATGATAAAGGAAAACATAACAATCATGTCACCAAATGCCGTAAATTCTCCCCAATATTTTCCATTCATCCAGATAAAGGCAAAGAAAATATGCAGGCAGGCCATGACTACAAACATGGCAGCCCAGGCAAAGTTCAGATTCTTCCAGCCTTTTTCGGTCAGGTTGAAAATAGGACCAAATAAACGCTGGATCAGCGGTTTACGTTCTTTACCGAAAAATGGCGATAAAAGGAAAGCTCCGGCAAAGACCAGATTCAAAATAGCTGCCTTCAGACGGATATAAAAATCATCGCTAAGCATTAAAGTGATACCACCAAAAATTACGGTCATAAACAGCACAATCCACTGCTGTTTATCCAGACGGAATTTTTGCATGACAAATAAAGCACCATACACTACCAACATGGAAATGATGAGTCCTGTGGTCGCCACCAGAATATTATTGTTATCTACACCGCCCGCAGAGCCGATCAGTTGTAAAAGTGGATGTTGGGTATCATCTGGTTCAACCGTCTTGTACAGATAAAAGAAAATAATCAGTGGAACAAAGTCCAGAAGCGCTTTCATGTTAGAGTATCAGTTCTGTTTAAATAAATAGCATAGTATAAGAGATGCACGGCATAGATTTACATACACACAGCAATATTTCTGATGGAACTTTGTCTCCAGAGGCGCTGGTGCATGCTGCTGTTGCAGCAGGTGTTCATACCTTGGCCCTTACAGATCATGACAATATGGACGGCATCCAGCGGGCTAAAGCCTGTAGCCTGACACTTGAGGCTCCTTACTCACTCAGGATTATTTCTGGTGTAGAGATTTCAAGCCAGTGGTCACGTCCTGCCACCAAAAAGAGTTATGGTGTACATGTGGTTGCACTGGGCATGCAGAATCCAGCCCCATTATTGCAAATGCTTGAGCAGCAAAAACGGATACGTGCAGCACGTGCCAGACACATTTGTCATCTGCTCACCGATATTATTCAGGTAGATATTTATGAGCAGGTTTTGGCGCTGGTTGAAGGTGAACCTGACCGAATCACCCGAACACATATTGCCAAAGCACTGGTACAGCAACAGATTGTATCCCGGCCACAGCAGGCTTTTGACCGTTATTTAAAAGAGGGGAAAAAAGCTTTTGTAAATTTTGAAGGTCTAGGCTTGGCCGAAACCATTCAAGTTATACATGCCAGTCGTGGTTTTGCAGTTTTGGCTCATCCAACTCGTTATACCTTGTCGGCCACCAATATCCGTTACTTGGTCGAGTTATTTGCAGAGTCTGGCGGAGATGCCATCGAATTGCCACCGGCCAGTGACCCGACTTCTACTCGCCAGATGATTGACCGGCTGATTCAGCAGTATGCACTGAAGGTTTCAATTGGTAGTGATTATCATGGTGAAAACATGCCCTGGCTCAAACTGGGCAATGTACCTTCACTCCGCCCAGAACAGATTGGGATTTGGGAAAGTTTTTCGCTATAAACCTGTTTAAAGAAGATTATCGTCCTGTGCCTGAATTGGGGGAGGCGTAGGCTTACCTAAAGTGCCGAGCAGTTCAATTTCAATCAGTCGTACCATGGAGTCTAGCGGTAAGTCATTACTTTGGGTGCCAAACGGTTCTTCAAGTTCTGTACTCAGTGCGTCAAGCCCCAGGAATGTATAGGCCAGCAGCCCGACCAGAAATGGGGTAAGCAAACCTAAAGTCTGGCCCAGACTAAAAGGCAGCAAGAAACAGAAACAATAAACAGTACGGTTAAGCAAAACCGAATAGGCAAACGGAAGAGGCGTATTGGCAATCCGGTCGCAACCAGTCTGGACCTCACTCAGTGCTGCTACATTTTGATTCATCTGTGTATAGATGATGTCGGAAATTTCGCCTTCTTTTAAAGCCAGCAACAGTTCCCACTGAATCAGGCTCAAAGTATACTGCGGCGCATTATGGTGCTGATAAAGCTGGGTCAGTGCCTGCTGTGACATACCGCTGGTCTGTAAAAGTTCAGTAGGATTAGCAGTCTGATGACGCAAACGGTCACGTAATACATTGGCAAATACAATGACGTGCTGAATAATACGTTCACGACGTGCCTGTGGCAGTACACGGCAGTCACGGTCAAAATGGCGAGCATTGGCAATCAAAATACCCCAGAGACGCCGGGCTTCCCACCAACGGTCATAACAGGCGGTATTTTTGAAACCCAGAAAGATCGAAAGTACTACTCCAATTAAAGTAAAACCGGCTAAAGGAACTTCCGGAAAGCGATACAGATCAATATATTCAATTCCGCCTACAATGGCTGAGATGAGCATAACAATCCCAAGCGGCGGCAGAATTTTAGGTAAAATCGTACCGCGCCAAGAAAATAATAACTTTAAAACATCGGGTTGCTCGCGGACAATCATATCTGCTAAAACGTCACTGGGTTTAAGCTGATCTTTACGGCTTCAACCGGCTTTGTCAACCTTATTCTCGACCTGTTCTGAAGTATTGAATAAGCCCTGCTCAGCAAAGGAAAAACTGCATTCTGGAGAGATAATAAAATGATCAAGCAGGACAATTTCTACTAATTTACAGGCCTGAGATAATTGCCGCGTGAGTTCCAGATCAGCCGGTGAAGGTTGTGCCTGTCCAAAAGGATGGTTATGTGCAATGACCAGATGACAAGCATGCTGTTTTAAGGCATAGCGCAAAATCTGGTTAATAGATACGGCACAATGATTCAGTGAACCAAAAAATAATTTCTTGAAACTGAGCTTGCGCAGGTCATTATCCAGACAGAGCACTGCAAAAACTTCCTGCCGTTCTCCCAGCAGTTCGTAACGTAAATAGTCTAGCACCTGAGCTGAAGAGTTAAGCTCGAGCTGGGGCTGGTGGAAATATTGCTGGAGGTAACGCCGTCCTAACTCTTTAACTGCCATGAGCTGTGAATATTTACTAGGTCCCATGCCATGGAACTGGCTTAGGTCACTCAGTTCGGCATCAAATACTGGACTCAGGCCACCAAAATGCTGAATCATCTGTCGTGCCAGCTCCACTGCTGAATGCTGTCTAGAACCTGAACGCAGGAAAATGGCCAGAAGTTCTGCATCGGAAAGACTTTGTGCCCCTTGCTGTAATAGCCGCTCTCTGGGCCGTTCCTGTTCCGGCCAATGCTTGATTGAATTTTGCATAATAGTTCACTTTTCTTGTTTATTTTCGTTTTTATATTTCCAGCCGAGAGGCTTGGGTCAGCAGATATTTAATGCTATTGTGAGCGGCACTGCAACAGAGGATTACTGTTCGTGAGCTTTGATTTAAGTGTAATTTCAAATAAAAATATTATTGTCGCTGTCACAGGCGGAATCGCCGCCTATAAATCTGCTATTCTGGTCCGCCGGCTAAAAGACTATGGTTTTAATGTCAGAGTAGTGATGACGCATGGTGCCCAGGCTTTTATCACACCGCTGACTTTCCAGGCCCTCTCAGGTAATCCGGTACATACTGAACTTTTAGACCCTGAAGCTGAAGCAGGAATGGGACATATTGAACTGGCACGCTGGGCAGATCTGGTTCTAGTTGCACCCACCAGCTGCGATACACTGGCAAAGTTCGCTGCCGGTCTTGCAGATGATTTGCTGAGTACCTTATATCTGGCGACTAAAGCTCCAGTCTGGGTAGCGCCAGCAATGAACCAGCAAATGTGGGCAGCAAAAGCTACACAACGAAATCTGGCGACACTGGTTGAAGATGGTGTTCATGTGGTTATGCCAGAAGCAGGTGCTCAGGCTTGTGGTGATGTCGGACTTGGTCGCATGCCGGAACCAGAAGATCTGGCCCGTCAGGTTAAAGACTATTTTCATAAAGCCCAGCGTGCTATTGCTGAAAAATTTGGTCTGCTGGCCAGCAAACATGTGGTCATTACAGCAGGTCCGACCCGCGAAGCGATTGACCCGGTACGTTATATTTCTAACCATAGTACCGGAAAGATGGGTTTTGCTCTGGCCGCAGCCTGCTATGCAGCGGGAGCTAGAGTTACCTTAATTGCTGGCCCGGTAAGTCTGGATACGCCTAATGGGGTAAGACGCATTAATGCATCTTCAGCAGTTCAGATGTTAGAACACAGTATGCAGATGCTGGAAGAAGGCTGTGATATTTTTATCGCCACCGCAGCTGTTGCCGATTATCGTGTCGCAGAAGTTGCTGAGCATAAAATCAAGAAAGCTGGCAATGAGCTGAATGTTTCCCTGATTAAGAATCCTGATATTGTGGCAACCATTGCCCAGCAGCAAAAGCGCCCATTTATGGTCGGTTTTGCAGCAGAAACCCGTAATGTAGAAGAGTATGCAGCTGGGAAGCTGATTGCGAAAAAGCTGGATATGATCGCTTGTAATGATGTATCACGGAATGACATCGGTTTTGCTTCCGATGAAAATGCCATGATTGTATTTTTTGCCGAGCAGTATCATCTGCAAAAACGTGAGCTGGAAAAGGCGTCAAAGCAGGAAATTGCCCAGCAGCTGGTTGAGGCTGTCGCTGATGCACTGCATCAAAATGCCGCTGTATCCTGATATATAAAAAACAGTTAATAAAAAAGACCGCAAATTGCGGTCTTTTTTACAGGCTGTTAATTAAGCCTGACCTTCAGCATCGGCAGCCCGTTGCATATTAGCTTCAAACTCGGCATCAAAGTTGATTGGAGTTAAAAGCAATTGCGGGAAGCTACCTTTAGTAACCATATCATTTACAGCTTCACGCAGGAACGGAAACAGGATATTCGGGCAATAAGCACCCAGAATGTAAGGAAGACGCTCTTCCTCAACATTATCTACCAAAAAAATGCCTGACTGGGTTACATCGACAATAAACGCAGTATCGCCGGCATTGTTCGCTTGAACTACTACTTTGAGTGAAACCTCAAAATGAGTCGGATCAATTTTCTCTGCGGAAGAGGATAAATTAATATTCAGTTCAGGCTGCCATTCTTTGGTAAATACTTGTGCCCCTGGTACTTCAAAAGAAATATCCTTAGTATAAATACGCTCTAAGGCAAGTTGTGGTTGAGTTTGTTGTTCTTCACTCATTCTTTATATCCTTGATATGGAAACGGGTTAAGCTAAAAGACTATCGAGTTTACCTTCGCGCTCAAGAGCATAGAGCTGATCAAAACCACCGATAAACTGATCTTTAATAAAAATTTGTGGAACAGTACGATGATTAGTGCGCTGCATCAACTCCACACGTACTTCAGGTGCTTCATTTGATAAGTTAATTTCTTTGTATGCTACACCTTTACGCTCAAGAAGCTGTTTAGCACGTACACAGTACGGGCAGAAGGTGGTTGAGTAAATTGTTACTTCAGCAGCCATAAAATATCTCCTTAAGCTTTGGTGGTTTTATTACCTTTTACCAAGGGTAAACCTTGGGCTTTCCAGTTGCTAATGCCACCGTCGAGACGGTAACTGTCATTATGTCCAACTTTCTGTAGCGCACTACCTGCAACCTGACCCAGATTGCAGATAAAAACTAAAGGACGTTCTGTCGCTTTTAATTCGTCAACATGATTGGCGATCTGGCTATAAGGGATATTTCGACTACCACTAATATGGCCTTCACGAAAATCTTTAGCATCACGCAGATCGATCAGCATGGCATTTTTTGCCTTGACCAGAATTCCAAGTGACTGCGGTGAAATTTTGCGGCCATTTCGCTGTCCTTCAAAAATGAAAAACAACACCAGCAAAACCCCTAACGTACCAAACAAAAAGGGGTGATTCCCCATAAATTCAAGCCAACGTTCCACAAGTCACCTAATTCAAATCAAAACTGATCTAGAGTATATCGTATATATATGGTGATCAAAATCATCCCTTCAAGGGATGGGCTTTAGAAAACCGTAATAAAACTAATTTTTTTGCTGAGCCTCAGCAATCTCATCCTGCAAGCGTAAATAGCTTTCCAGACGACGGGGCAGAATTTCTCCATTCTTCGCCGCCTCTCTAAGCGCACAATGTTTTTCATGTGTGTGAGTACAGTTACGGAACTGACAGTGCCCTAATAGATTTTCAATTTCAGGAAAACCGCGCTGAACCTTATCTGCATCCAGATGCCACAGGCCAAATTCACGAATTCCAGGCGAATCAATCAATGCGCCGCTAGTTCCAAAACGGATTAAACGCGTAGAAGTAGTCGTGTGCTGACCTAAAGCAGAATTCTCGGAAATTATATTGGTTTTCTGAGAGGCATCAGGAACAATTGCATTGATCAGGGAACTCTTTCCTACACCAGACTGGCCTACAAATGCGACAGTTTCACCATCCAAGCGTTGTGCCAAAGCAGACAGATCACCTTTAGACTGTGTTTGCATGACTTCATAACCCAGTGCTTCATATTCGGACACTAGCTGTAAAATAGGATCATTCTGACTGAGCAGATCAGTTTTGTTGAGTACTAGAAGCGCAGGTATCTCGGCATCTGCACATGCAACTAAATAGCGGTCAATTAGCATCGGGGCCGGTTCTGGCAAGACAGCAAAAACGACTACGATCAGAGAAATATTAGCTGCAACCGGTTTGACCTTATGATAGCGATCCGGACGGGTGAGTAAGGAAGACCGCGGATGAATCGCTGTGATAATACCTAAACCGGTATTGGGGTCGGCTTGCCATTTGACCCGGTCTCCGGTAACCAGTAATTCTAGATTGGTACGGGTATGGCAGCGCCAGATACTGCCCAGTTCAATCGGTTTCCAGAATGGCTCCGGTTCACCTGGCTGGGTCACAGGTTGTGGCGGATGTTCAACAGGAACAGACAAGGCTTCCACTTCAAGCTGGCGGCCATAATGCTGTACCACCAGACCTTCAAGGTCATTTGAAGTATCGATTTCTTCCTGACGTGTTTTTTGCTGTTTCTGAATCCGGCGTTGCTGTTGTTCAGTCAAGCGACGTTTACGAATTAATGCCATTCATATCCTGAGAAAAACCACCTGTTAAGGATGGCAAAAATAGCATGAAGCGGGGTTGAAGTTACAGCCAAGATACAAGAAATTTGCTACTATTATTACTTTCCAAGTACATTAAGATGGTCTTTCATGAGTAGTACCCCAGATACACGGTTAATTTGGATTGACCTGGAAATGACCGGTTTAGATACCGATAACGATCAGATTATTGAAATTGCAACAATTATTACAGATGATCATTTAAATATTCTGGCTGAAGGTCCGGTACTGGCTATTCACCAGTCTGATCAGGTCTTAAATGCAATGGATGAGTGGAATACTCGCCAGCATGGACAATCGGGTCTGATTCAGCGTGTACGTCGTAGTACTTTAACTGCTCTTGAAGCAGAACAGCAGACGATAGATTTTCTAAAAAAATGGGTTAACCCGAAAACTTCACCAATGTGTGGTAACTCGATCTGTCAGGATCGCCGTTTTCTGCACCGGTTAATGCCAGAACTGGAACAATTCTTTCATTACCGTAATCTGGATGTTTCTTCAGTCAAGGAACTGGCGAAACGCTGGCGGCCAGAAATTATGAGTGGCCTTAAAAAGCAGGCATCGCATCTGGCAATGGATGACATTCGTGACTCAATCCGTGAATTGAAATATTATCGCGAGTATTTCTTTATTACACATGATAACCAGCATTAAGATATTTTTAGACTCAAATATGCTGCTGAATAGAAATATCAGTCATAAAAAAACGCCTGAATTTACAGGCGTTTTTTTAGATATTGAATCAAGATTGTGATGTAAAGAACTCTTCACTAAATTCCATCACCAGGTCAGAGCCAGCATTAATCTTGGCAATACGCATAGACAGTTCAGGTAAAATGCGCTGTACAAAGTAATGTGCCAAGGTCAGTTTGTTCTGGTAAAACTCACCAGATTTATCTTTTGCTGCCGCTGCAATACGTGCAAACATATAACTGAAGCTGAGCAGGCCAACTGCATGCAGGAAGTCAACTGCAACAGAGTTAGAGAAATCTGGTTTTTCTGATGCCTGTTCAATGATAAAACGACTTACCGCTTCAATATCAGTTGCCGCGTCTAGTGTTGCATCTTTAATGAAGTTGAGATGAGTATCCATATTGTTGGCAAAATCACGGATCTCTGCAATGTACTCTTCCAGGAAAGCACCATTATTTTTTATCAGCTTACGGCCAATCAGATCTTGTGACTGTACACCATTGGTGCCTTCATAGATCTGGGCAATACGCAGATCACGAACACATTGTTCCATACCCCATTCGCGAATATAACCGTGCCCGCCTAAAACCATTTGTGCATCCAGAGTTGCCTGGAATGCCGTATCCGTTAAATATGCTTTAGCAATTGGAGTGAGCAGGGCCACGCGATCATTGGCTTTTTTCACAGCTTCAGGGTCAGTAGAGAACTTGGTAATGTCCAGTTGCTGACCTACATACACCGCAAATGCACGTGATGCTTCATTGTTAGCACGAACATTAAGCAGCATACGGCGTACATCGCCATGAACCAGAATACTGTCGGCAACCTTGTTGGGTGATTTTATACCTGAGGCGCTACGACCTTGAATACGGTCAGTGGCATACTGGGCTGCATTCTGGTAGGCGAACTCGGAAGCTCCGATACCTTGAATGCCCATTGACAGACGTTCATAGTTCATCATAACGAACATGGCTGCCAGGCCTTCATTCTCTTTACCAACAATAAAGCCTTTAGCGCCATCAAAATTCATTACACAGGTAGCGGAGGCTTTAATACCCATCTTATGTTCAATAGAGCCTGGTCCGACAGGGTTACGTTCACCTAGACTGCCATCTTCATTGACCAGAAATTTTGGAACAATAAAGAGCGAAATACCGCGTGAACCAGCAGGGGCATCCGGAGTTTTTGCCAATACCAGATGAATAATATTATCACTCAGGTCATGGTCGCCACCGGTAATGAAAATTTTGGTACCGGTAATACTGTAACTGCCATCTTCATTTCGTTCTGCTTTGGTTTTAATAATACCCAAATCAGTGCCCGCATGCGGCTCAGTCAGACACATGGTCCCTGACCATTCACCTGAATAGATTTTTGGCAGATAGGTTTCTTTTTGTTCCTGCGAAGCATAACTGTTAAGTGCCATACCTGCACCTACAGAAAGCAGGGGATAGAGCATGAATGCCGGATTGGTCGCAAACAGCATTTCATCTGCCAATACAGTCAGCATTTTTGGCATTGCCTGACCGCCCCATTCTTCATCGGCGCCCAAGCCAATCCAGCCACCTTCTGCATATTGGCGAAAAGCTTCCTTATAGCCCGCAGGAGTAGTGACTGCACTATTATTATATTGTGCACCTTCTTCATCACCACTGCGGTTTAATGGCAGAGTCACGTTCTGTGCAAACTTGGCCATTTCTTCAAGAATTGCTTCAGCAGTTGCTGCATCTACATGGTTTAGGTTTTCATTGGCTTGCCAGAATTGTTCTGCCTGAAAGACATCATTCAGAATAAAGCGCATATCTGCAAGAGGTGCATTATAAATTGGCATAGTTCACCTGTTTATTGTTCGAATCAGTAGATTTTAATCAAGTTAAGTAAAGTGCCGTTATACCTTAACCGATTACGTACCAGATTTTGAGTATTTGATAAAAGAAAAGGACTGTCCAGAATAATGCTGTGCAGTCCTTTCCCATGAAAACTCGCTATAACAACGTTTTGTTAGAAGACGAAATGTTCAGCATCAAGTGCCATGAGTGAATCAAGGCCGCCTGCGATTACGTCAACATGTGAGCGTACACGTGGCAGGATTTTCTTGAAGTAGAACCGTGCAGTGGTAATTTTGGCATTGTAGAAATCAACTTCTGTACTGCCAGCTGCCAGCTGCTGCTGAGCCAGAAGCGCCATATGTGCCCATAGGTAAGCCAGTGTTACATAGCCCGAGAAGTACATGTAGTCAACTGCTGCTGCACCTACTTCATCCGGATTTTGCATTGCTTTCATACCAATTTGCATAGTCAGCTCACCCCACTCTTTATTGAGTTTGGCAAGTGGCTCGATGAACTCGGCAAGTTCTGCATTATCTTTGTTTGCTTCGGCAAATTTATGAATGATCTTGGTGAAATCTTTCAGCATGGCACCTTGAGTGCCCAGCACTTTACGGCCTAGCAGGTCAAGAGCCTGAATTTCAGTAGTTCCTTCGTACAGGCAGGCAATACGGGTATCACGTACAATCTGTTCCATACCATGTTCAGAAATGAAACCATGACCGCCATACACCTGAATACCTTTATTCGCAGCTTCCAGACCGGTTTCAGTCAGGAATGCCTTGGCGATTGGGGTAAGAAGTGACAGAATATTGTCAGAGAATTTACGCTCTTCTTCAGTTGCGCCTTTTTCAACAACATCAGCATGCTGGGCCAGCAGATAAACCAGTGCACGGCCACCTTCGGCAAATGCTTTCTGAGTCATCAGCATGTTACGTACTGCCGGGTGAACAATAATTGGATCAGCTTCTTTTTCTGGAGCTTTAGGGCCAGAAAGCGAACGCATCGCCAGACGGTCTTTTGCATATACAATAGACCCTTGGAATGCTGACTCAGATGCAGCCAGACCTTGTACTGCCGTGCCAATACGTGCCGTGTTCATGAATGTGAACATACAGTTCAGGCCACGGTTTTCAGGACCGATCAGGTAACCAGTTGCGCGATCAAAATTGATAACGCAGGTGGCATTACCATGAATTCCCATTTTATGTTCAATTGAACCACAACGCACGGCATTACGCTCGCCAACTGAACCATCAGCATTTACATTGAATTTTGGCACAATAAACAGGGAAATACCTTTGGTACCTTTAGGCGCGCCAGGCAAGCGGGCAAGAACAATATGAATAATATTCTCTGCCATGTCGTGTTCGCCAGCAGAAATAAAGATTTTTTCGCCAGAGATTGCATAGCTGCCATCAGCATTTGGTTCAGCTTTGGTACGAATAATACCCAGATCAGAACCTGCATGTGACTCGGTCAGGCACATGGTGCCAGTCCATTCACCTGATACCAGTTTCGGCAGATAGGTCTCTTTTTGTTCATCAGAACCATGATGCTCAAGAGTACGCACTGCACCATGAGACAGACCCGGGTACATGCCCCAAGCCCAGTTAGAACTACCTACCATCTCAGAAATAGCAATACCCAGCGAGTTTGGCAGGCCCTGACCGCCGTACTGCTCTTCAGCAGAAAGAGATGGGAAGCCGAGTTCGATATATTTTTGATAAGCTTCTTTAAAGCCGGTTGGTGTAGTCACTACACCATCATTCCAGCTACAGCCTTCACGGTCACCAATCTGGTTTAACGGAGAGAGTTCGTTTTCACAAAAGTCTGCAGCCGCTTCAAGATACTGATCTACTAAATCACGGCTTACATTTTCCTGAAAAGCCGGTAATTTTGCATAATGTTCTTCAGCATTTAACAGTTCATGCAGAACAAATTGCATATCACGTAAGGGCGCTTTGTATTGTGGCATATCGGGTTCCTCAATACTGGTTAAACCAGATTTATAATCCTAATAAACGATTTACGTGCCAGCAGCGACACATATATTTGTACGCTTACATCGTGCAATAAGTTGCACCACCACACAAGCGTCGAAGGGGTATTGTTGGTGACTGTAAAGTCAAAGAAAAGACACTTGAAAAATCTAACCTGTTTGAGTGTAAACAGTTTTTATTATTTTAAGCTGACACAAATAGTCAAAATCGTAAGGGAATATGTATGGTATGAGCAAGGAATTAAATAAAAAAGACACCCAAAGGTGTCTTTAATAGTTTTAATTTCATGCTACCGGTTTAGCAGCAGGCTGCGGTGTTAATGGCTGAGCAGTTGAAGGCTGGGGCGCCACTGTTGCTGTCCGTTTAGGCTTAAAGCGCATTTCACAGGTGCCTTCAATGGTTTTGTCGGCCATCTTGAGCTGAACGGTTTGTCCGGCAGGCTTACCTGCGCAGGCCTGCTGGAGCTGCTGATAATGCATCTGCCGTTCAGTACGGCGCTTATCCCACTCTGCACGCTGTTCCGGTGTCATATTCCGATGATGGCGTTTCATATGATGACCTCTATCACCATCTTTGTGCATCATTGGGTGATGTGGTTTATCTTGTGGAGCTGTAGAGGATTGACAGGCAGTCAGGCCCATAACAGCAGTCAACGCTGTACCCAATAATCCGGCCTTGATTAAAGATTTCATTATTATTACTCCTGAGCCAACTATATTTACCAATAGCTTAAGATTAAATAATAAAGATGTAGAAACAATGAAGAGTATTTTTGCCAGAGCTTGGTTACAATGATGAATCAGAAGAATAAATTGAGAAATTGTTTTGAAGATCCGCCGAGTTCCTATTGCCTTACGCCTGTTTCTGACCGTGCTATTTACGACGTTATTCATTACGACGCTCAGCTTGGGGGTATTACATTGGACCATGCAGAAAAACTTTGCCAAGTATGTGGCAGATGTAGAAATGCAGAAGCTGGATCTTCTGATCAGTAATCTGGCTGGTGTATACGGTTTATATCAGGACTGGGGTAATGCTATTCAGGCGCAGATTTTACAGATTGAAGGTGAGGCTGCACCAGACGACTATGACCGTCTTTCGCGGTGGTGGCTGCGCCGTCAATACGATATTGCCTTGCAGCAGCGTTATTTTCAAGAACATTCCATGATGAATGTCTCTCCCCAGTTTCCGGCCAATGAACAGTTACGGCAAAAAATGGTGGATACTGAAGAACTGCGGTTTATTGAAGAAAATTTACCTTCCGAATATCAGCCTTTTGAAGGATTGCGTTTTCCGTTAAGTGCTAACCAGAGCATGACCCATAATCCGGAAAAGAAAACCAATCCCTCTACGCTTCAAAGCGTAGAAGCTCAAGCTGGTAAAAAACGGTTCATTTTTATGCCAGACCGTCTGGGGCTAAGTTCGCGGTTATCACTGTATGATGCCCAGCGACAGTTTGTAGTCGGTGAGCCCTCTGATCAGGAAGTATCTTATCGTCCTATAGTGGTAGGTAATCAGGTAGTCGGCTATTTGGGCTTAAAACCTGTGCTGGATCAGGATGATGCTTTAAGTATCAATTTCTTCAGTAACCAGAAGCGCTACCTGCTTTTAGTATACGCATTAACCATTTTGGCCAGTTTGATTGCTGCTATATTAATGGCAACCTATTTTAAAAAACCGATTCAGCGCCTGCTGCGTGCCACACAGGAATTAACTCGAGGTAATTATCTGCATCAGGTCAAAATTCGCCGTAATGATGAGCTGGGTGATCTGGCCAATGAGATTAACCAGTTAGCAATTATTCTTGACCAGCATGAGCAGTCACGCCGGCAATGGGTTGCAGATACTTCACATGAGTTGAAAACACCGTTAGCGGTACTACAGGCCCAGATTGAAGCCATGCAGGATGGTATCCGAAAAGCTACCCCTGAGCATCTTGCTGCCATGATGCGTCAGGTCAGCAGTCTGAAAAAACTTACTAAAGATCTGGCGGATCTGGCCCAGGCCGAGGCCCAGCAGCTCAAGTGCTATTTCTCTAATGTTGATCCGTGGTCTGTGGTACAGCAGGAAATTGAAAACTTCCGGCCGAACTTTGAACAGGCAGGACTCTCAGTACACTCAGAGGGAACAGGGGCTGAATTACAATTGGATGTAGACCGATTCAAACAAATTGTGGTCAACTTGCTTGGAAACAGTATTCGCTATACAGAAAGTGGTGGAGAAATCCGTATTCATACTGAACAGTCTGATACGCATTGGAGTCTGTATGTGGATGACAGCCCATTTGGGCTCAGCGATGAGCAACTGTCACGTCTGGGTGAGCGCTTTTACCGAGTAGATGATTCGCGTACACGCAGTACCGGCGGAACCGGATTAGGTCTGGCCCTGTCCTGTAAAATTGCCCAAACCATGGGCGGAGAATTAACATTCCATCATTCACCACTCGGCGGTTTGCGTTGCAAGCTGACTTTTCCCAAATTAACCACTATATAAGGAAGCACACTCATGAAGCATGTCATGCTGGTAGAAGATGAAGTTGAACTTGCTGGACTGGTACGCGATTATCTTGAGGCTGGCGGTTTTGAAGTGAGCGTCTTTCATGATGGGCAAGAAGCCTATGACCATTTCCTTCAGCGCAAACCAAGTCTCATGATTCTGGATCTAATGGTACCGCGTATGGACGGGTTGACTATTTGCCGAAAAGTACGTGAACAGTCAGATATTCCTATTATTATGGTCACTGCCCGGACTGAAGAAATTGATCGTGTACTTGGCTTAAATATGGGTGCTGATGATTACATTTGTAAACCGTTTAGTCCTAAAGAGCTGGTGGCACGTGTACAGGCAGTACTGCGCCGTCTGGACCGCAAGGCTGAACCTGAACAAAATAGTCTTTTCAGAATCGATAAGGCGCAACAGCGTATCTGGTATCAGCAGAAATCCTTGAATCTGACACCCACAGAGTTCCGCCTGTTAGAGCTGTTTTTAGAACACGTGGGACAGGTATATTCACGTGCCCAGCTGTTAGATCATATTAATCCTGACAGTTTTGATGTAGCCGACCGTGTGATTGATAGCCACATTAAAAATCTGCGCCGTAAAATCACTGATGCAGCTAATACTGGCAACCGCCATGAGTGGATTCAAGCAGTTTACGGGGTAGGCTATCGTTTTGAATACCCAGATGAATAAATAGCAAAGCTTTAATTTTCTCACTAAAAAGCGGACAGCATATGATCCGCTTTTTATTGATTAGCTCTGGTTAGAGGCTGTGGATGCTGAGGCTAAGAAGTTGTCTGATGATCAGTGCGGTGCAGAATATGATAAGTCTGCTAGCCATATATTATTCTCTTGTCTTTATACGACAAATACTCTATTTCTTATAAAACCCATTAGATAAATTGTTTTTAGAGAAATAGTTGCTGAACAAATACTTATAATTCCCTGTATTTTTTCTAATTAGTTGGCTCTAATCGGATTAGAGGTGTGGATAAAATGTATCTTATCCACACCTCTACAGTTTCAGCTATGAAGAGCAGCTAACCATAATTTCAGGTATATCACTTGGTAGAGGAGCCAGGTCTTCCGGTTTCTCGGTTTCTGGCTGAAAAATAAACGGCTGACTGAGTAAGGTGAATAAACGGTCTACTTCAGAAAAGTCATCCTGTTCTGCCAGTTCAATCGCTTTTTGTGCCATGTGGTTACGCAGAATATAGCGAGGATTAACCTGTTGCATGGCCTGATCCAGCTTATCTGTGTCCTGATGCTCACGGATTTGCTGATACAGGGTTAAGAAGGTATCAAACTGCCGGATATCGAGACAGTCATCACGAAGAGCCTTATATTCCTTTTGCTGTAAGCGGATAAAACTGTGAGTGTAGTCCAACTGTTCACTTTGCAGAATTCTTAAGAAGGCCATACCAAATTCCATACTGTCTTTATGGAATTCGGGTAAGCCCATTTTCTGACATAAACCAAATTGATACTGTTCCAAAAAGGTCGGTTCAAACTGTTCCAGACATTTGGCAAGTTCTTCCTTGAATTGTTCCTTGTCGGTTTCTTCAGCCAAAGGAATAAGGTTATTTAACCAGATCCATAAGTTCCAGTGAGCAATACTTGGCTGGTTCTGGTAACTATAGCGCCCCTGATAATCCGAGTGGTTATTGATCCAGCCCGGGCGGAAACGCTCCATAAAGCCATAAGGACCAAAATCAAGGGTCGAACCAGTAATATTAAGATTATCGGTATTCATCACCCCGTGGGCAAAACCAACCAGTTGCCACTTGGCGATCATGCTGGCAGTTCTTTTAATCACTTCTTCAGCAAACGCCAGTACAGGTAATTGTGTTTTCAGACAATCCGGATAATGCCACTCGATACATTGATATGTGAAATCTCTAAGTAACTCTGGAGCATACTGGTTAATCCACTCAAAATGTCCGAAGCGAATATG
Source organism: Acinetobacter sp. UBA1297 (assembly GCF_002307755.1). Taxonomy (NCBI): domain Bacteria; kingdom Pseudomonadati; phylum Pseudomonadota; class Gammaproteobacteria; order Moraxellales; family Moraxellaceae; genus Acinetobacter; species Acinetobacter sp. UBA1297. The sequence continues at coordinate 25,933 of NZ_DBUF01000027.1, read as the reverse complement.
GCTATCAGCAGTTCGCAGTAGCATGGCACCTGGTTCCAATGTCTCGCGCTGTATATTCTGGGTGGAACTGGTGAAACCTACGGCATTGCTAGATGGTACACCCAAGGCATTAAGTGCATGACCAGCCAGATATTCGCGGATTACCGAACGCAATACTGCCCGGCCGTCACCCATGCGTGAATAGGGGGTAGGTCCTGCACCCTTAAGATGAAGGTCAATCGTCTGGCCTTGTCGGTCAAGTACCTGTGCAATCAGCAGGCCGCGGCCATCTCCAAGTTGTCCGGCCCACTGCCCAAACTGATGTCCTGCATAGACCATGGCTAAGGACGGACATTTCTGAAACGTTCTTTGTCCGCTGCAAATTTCAACCCAGTTTTGTTTTTCTTCTTCAGTCCATTGCAATTCTTCCGCCAGATGCAAGTTAAAGTGGCCCGGCTTGGCACCTCGTAATGGTACAGGCTGTTGCTGATGATAAAGTCGGGAGTCGAGGGAAGAATATCTTGGATTAAATTGCATAAGGTACCAGACAAATAAAAATATAGATTTACTATAACAAATTTACTGTTCCAGCCTAGCACTAGTTAAGGCGTGATAAGAATTGGATACAAATACCTTAAAAACATAACTGCTTTAAAAGAAAAAAGGCTAGAACCCATTTCCGGTTTTAGCCTTTTTTAAAGTTTTAAAAATCAGGTGGTCTGTTTTTTCAGACCACGCATAACTTCTTCTAACGATTTACGGTGATGAGCCAGACGCTCCTCTACCTGCTGGAATTCACCTTTTAGGCGGTTATCCATCTGGTGGATTTTTTCTGCTACAGCAGCTTTTTTAGCATGAAGCTCCTGTTCCTTGAGTTTAGCCCAGTCATTTAAGGTATGAGTAAAAGCTTCGTATTCCTGAGCAAGCCGCTGTTTAACAGTACTAATATCTGTATTCACATCATGGCCGTAGATAGCAAGATCTTGTTCAGCATATTTAAACTTCATTGCCAGTTCAGCTTTCTTGATATTAAAGCTTGGTATGCGGCGCAGATTTTTAGCAAGTCCCAGTTTTGAACAGCTCCAGATGAGCCACTTGGTAGGGTCGTATTGCCACCACTTTACACCATTACGATAGTCGTACTGGAAAATGTGGTGATAGTTATGATAACCCTCACCCCAGGTAGCAATTGCCAGCCAGAAGTTATCACGTGCTGTATTTTCATCTGTATAGGGACGTTTGCCCCACATATGACAAAGAGAGTTAATAAAGAAAGTCACATGATGACTTAGAACCAGACGTAACAACCCACCCAGTAGAACTACTCCCCAGATATCACCTACAGCCCAGCCAATCCCGCCCAGAATTGCAACATGTACGGCAATTACCAGCGGTACATAGTACTTGTGCTGAAACATAACCAGTTTGTCATTTAAGAGGTCAGGTGCATTTTTATAGTTAGGTGCTGCAGCCGGATAGTCACGAATCATCCAGCCCAGGTGGGCATACCAGAAACCATTATTGATGGAATACGGATCTTCTTCTACATCATCAACATGACGATGATGGGTACGGTGGCCAGAAGCCCAGTATAAAATACTATTTTGTACTGCAAACGTTCCACCAATCATCAGGAGGATTTTTAAAGGCAGGGAGGCTTCATAGGCACGGTGCGCCCATAACCGATGGTAACCTGCAGTAATACTTAAGCTACTAAATGCTAACAAGAAAAATAAGCTGAGCCATGCACTTAAGCTAAAATCATGATGATACGCGTAAAGCGGAATCAGAACAGCGGCAGCAATGGGAGTCCCAAGTAGAGTAATACTGGCGGTCCAGTTAATTGGGGCTTTGGTTAGGGGAGGATTATTCATCTCCAGTAACGCTCCTACAAGCCTTTGCAACAAAGGCAAAAACGAAACAGCGCAGCTATTTTCTGTCAAAAATAGCCATAAGACCCGCATCTTAACATGTGAGTACAGCTGTTCACTAGCATTATTGTACGCTTGTACACCTTAAACCGTAACAGAATGAATGTTTGTTTTTCACGCGTAAGCAGGAGAGTACAATATGAAGAAATATACTGATAAAGCGTTTAAAAAATATACCTTTTTGAATCTAAGGCTTAGCATGCTTACAGGCAGTTTAATGTTATTGATTGGGCTTGCAGGCTGCCAGTCATCACAACCTTCCACTTCTCTAGAAACCCGCCCAGTCTTAAAACAAAAAGTAGTGACTCAAGCGTCATCTAAGCAGCTCAGCCGTGACGGTGTTCAGGATGTAAATTGGCGTATTGTCAAAATTAAAAGCCAGCCAGCCAAATTTTTCAATCAGGTACCTTTTATCCGTTTAAACTCTGTATCAAGAACCGTGACCGGACATACAGGGTGTAATATTGTCTTTGGGCGTTATGACATCAATACAACCCAGAAAACCCTGAACTTGACTGCTAAGGCAGGACATCAGAGTTGTGATCAGGCACTGGCACAGGAAGCTAATCTGGCTGATGCTTTAGAGCGGGTCAGCCGTTTCCAGCTGAATAATAAGCAGCTGTATTTGCAGGACCGGGCTGGCCAGATTCTGATTCAGGCCGAGAAAAACTAGTCAACTGATTTAAAGCTGGCTCTGCATGGTTTTGGGAATGTCGGTAATAAGACCTTGTACCCCTGCATCACGCAGGGCTTTTGCCCGCTCAATACTGTTGACTGTCCATACACTAATATTCAGTTGAGCTAAATGAGACAGTTGAATCATTTCAGGAGTAGCCAACTGGTCCATCCAGCCAATATGCGAGCAGCCTAAATGATGGGCTTTTTCGATTGCCTTGCTTTTAATATCATCTTCTACCAGAAGGCCGCGTTTAAATCTGCTGCGTTGCTGCTGCAAGCTACTTAAGACTTTTTCATCAAAGCTGGTGATAGTAACCTGTTGCTCCAGACCTTGTAGCTGTTGTTCCAGGCTCAATGTCAGTTTTTCTGCTTCTGGAAGTGTAGTAACCGGTTTAATCTCAACTTCAATATGCTCAAAGTCATTTAGCAGACTAAGCACCTGCTGTAATTTTGGCGTGTTTTCCGTTTTAGGCCAGTTGGTCCACTGATGCCGGTGGTCATAATGTACCAGATCACTTTCAATACATTCATACAGGGGGTGAGGCAAGCCTGCGGTTCTCAGAAAGTTATCATCATGAATAACAGTAAGACAGTTATCCTTGAGCTGCCGTACATCAAACTCGACAGCACGGACTCCCAAATCACGTAAATACTGGAAGCCCCCTAGTGTATTTTCAGGAGCTTCACCACGGGCACCACGATGGCCAATAATTTTCATGAAACAACTCGAACGAGTTTTGAACTTAACTGAATATTATAAACCTAAATTGTGTCATTTATATTTTTTTGCCACAGAACCTCATTGCCACCCTCAGCCCGTTGCAAAGCACGTGAAGCCACGAACAACCAGTCCGATAAACGGTTCAGAAGTTGTAAGGATGTCGGTTGGATATTCTGGTCACGGCTATGTACAGACATCAGGGTGCGCTCGGCACGACGGCAAACAGCACGTGCCTGATGGGCATAACTACAGGCTAAAGTGCCTGCCGGTAAGATAAAGTCCTTTAACATCGGTAGATCTTCATTCATCCGGTCAATTTCCTTTTCAAGAAATTCCACTGAAACTGGTTGTAGCAGGTTGAAATTTGGAATACAGACTTCACCTCCTAAGTCGAACAGCCAGTGTTGAATTAAACTCAGAGATTTATCCCAGCAGCTTTTGTCTTTGATTGTACTCACTGCAATTTGTGCACGTAAGACGCCTATACATGCATTCAATTCATCCACATCCCCTAAAGCGTCTATACGCAGATCATCCTTGGCGACGCGTGAGCCATCTCCAAGGCCGGTAGTACCTGAGTCGCCTGTACGGGTATAAATTTTACTTAAACGGTGGCCCATAAGTTTTCCTTAAACTGAAAGCAATAAAAAAGGATAATGCCGGTCAGAACATTATCCATAAACTGCGCTGTTTTAAATATATTTTTTAGAGTTCAAATATTAATAACGGAATGTAACACCAGCTGATGCTAGGCGGCCCCCGTTAACATAGTAAATATTATTTCCGTTGTAAGCTGTTTTATATTCGACATCGCCAATGTTTTCAATATTAGTAAAGAGTTTAACCGTAGGTGTAAGTTGCCAGTAGGCATTTATATTGGCTGTTATATAACCAGGAATTGTAGATTCAGAAAAATCTTTAGCTTTTGATTTTGCTATTACAGAAGCTGAGAGGCCATATATTCTATCATCCCACCCCGCTGTTAATGTTATATTTTGACGTGGCCGACGATTTAAGTCTTTCTTGGTAATATCATTTTTAGCCTGAATATAGGCGTAAGCCATATTTAAAAATAGCTCATCTTTCTGCCAGTTAATAGTAGCTTCACTACCTGTTAATTTAGCTTTATCTATATTAATTAGCTGTGAGCCTCTTGAAGAAATTAAATCATCAATCTGGGTCTGATAGACAGAGAATCCGGCAGAAAGCTGCTGAGTTAATTGATGATCAAAACCTAGTTCATAAGATATGCTTTTTTCAGGCTCTAAATTAGGATTTGCTCCCCATCCAATAGCATACAAGTCATTATTTGTAGGAGCTTTAAAAGCAGAACCAATATTAGTATAAATACTTGTAGATGGGGAAAGGAAATATCGGGCAGCAATTTGTCCTACTGTATGATTACCGAAACGCTCATGATCTTCAAGACGAATACCTGCTTGTGTATTCAGTATATCTGTCTGGTATTGATGCTGAACAAAGTAACCTGTTGTTTTAACATCTTTATTATAAAAAACATCTTGACCAGGATAATATACACCATCCCACTCATAACCTTCACCTTTAGAAAAAATATTGGCTTTAGTGTTCTTGTGTGAAATACCTGTCAAGATATTTTGGCTAGGTGAAAACTGCCATTTTGTATATAGTTCAGCTTCCTGAGTTGTACTGTGTACATAGTCAGGAGAGTTATTCTGATCGATATTATCTTTAAACTGTGAAAGGCGAGTATGAATAGCAACCTGTTCTGAAATATTTAAGCGGCTTTTAAAATTAACAATTTCATTTTCAAAATCTTGAGATACTAAATTGTTATTTTGATCATAGTCGCTATTACCTTGGTTTTTACTATAATCTAAAGATGTAGCATAAATATCTTTTTCTATTCCAACTTTTAGACTATAACCTTTTTGGTCGAAACTAGCTCTTTTATTATTTTTTGCATTAGTTACAGGCGTGCCATCGGTTTCTAAACGTTGACCACGAATCTGTGCATAGAATCCGTTTTCTGCCAAATCAGCGCCAATTACAGATTTATAAGTTTTATTCTCACCTACTTCACCTGTAATAAAAGCACTGTTTTTTTCTGGGGTTGTGGAAATTATTTGTATAACACCACCGATCGCATCTGTACCATATAAAACAGATGCCGGCCCTTTTAAAACTTCAATCTGTTTAACATCTGTAGTATCAATAAAAGGTAAGCTAGCTTGTCCTGATGTATTTGAATTTAAACGTACTCCATCTCTTAATATTAGTGCTTGAGATGATTTTGTTCCTCTAAGATAGATCTCTGAATATTGTCCGTAACCACCAGTCTGCACTACATTGATTGATGCATCGGTTTGCAGTAGCTGAGGTAGTGAAGCTATTGAAGACTGCTCAATAATCTCAGGTTTAATAATCGTAATTCGAGCAGGTATTTCACTTGCTTTTTCAGCACTTTTTGACGCAGTTACTACAATTGGGTCAAGTTGAGCCGATATAATCGTATCTTCAGCAAAAATGGCAGGAGAACACCCCATCGCAATAGCGATAGCCCCTACCAGACGGGTAGGTTGAAATAAAATAGACATGACTTTATGCTCCATACATTCACCCCCCGTGAATGATTGAGTTGACAGGCGCAACAAGCAGGTCTCCGGACTCAAATATAAATATTGCTTTGCAATATTGGCATATTCGCCTTCCCACACTTTATGCAGTGGCGTAAGTTAAAACTTAAATAATATGCGGTTCATTTTACCGTTGCGGGGGCAGTGTTGGATTTGCACCAACTTCCCTAAAGCTCTAAGCTAGACTTGTTGCAATCGCGCGCAGTATAAAGTTTGCCTGTCAATTAAACAATCCATATCAAGAATATTCAGGATGAATTTTACGCAAGCCAAAAAAATTGCATTACAATGAACGGCCCGTCATATTTATAGATGAACTATAAACCAGGCAGTCTAAGAGCCAGAACTGTATGCGTACCCGTGCTAAAATTTGTGGAATTACCCGAACTTCTGATATTCAGGCCGCTGTTGAGGCGGGTGCAGATGCTATTGGGCTGGTGTTTTATGCACCAAGCCCCCGATATGTCAATATCATACAGGCTAAAAATCTGATAAAACATATACCTGCTTATGTCCAGATTGTTGGACTATTTGTTAATGCTACTGCAAGTGATGTCTGTCAGGTACTGCATGACATTCCATTAGATGTGCTTCAGTTTCATGGTGATGAAACGCCTGAACAGTGCCAGAATATTGCAAAGCAGGCTAAACGGCGCTGGTATAAAGCAATTCAGGTCAAACCTGATCTGGATATATCGGCCCAGATCAGTCATTATCAGCAAGCAGGTGCAAGTGCTGTATTACTGGATGCCTGGCATCCTGTACTTAAAGGTGGTACAGGACACCAGTTTGACTGGTCAAAATTTCCTAAAATCGATGTACCTTTAATCCTGGCAGGCGGTTTAACGCCTGAAAATATTAAAGAAGCTATTCAGACTACCGGAGCATTTGCGGTAGATGTCAGCGGAGGCGTAGAGTCCGCAAAAGGTATTAAAGACCAGCAACTCATTGAACGATTTATGCAAGGAGTCCAACGTGGATCAGCAAAATAATGTGATTGACTACACCCGGTACCCGGATGCCCGTGGGCATTTTGGTATCCATGGCGGACGTTTTGTGTCAGAAACGCTGATGGCGGCTTTAGAAGATTTAGAAAATCTATATAACCGCATGAAAAATGATGAGCAGTTTCTGGCAGAATTCGACCGTGATCTTGCCTACTATGTAGGTCGTCCTAGTCCTTTATATTATGCTGAGCGATGGTCAAAAGAATTAGGCGGTGCGCAGATTTATCTGAAACGTGAAGACTTGAATCATACCGGCTCCCATAAAGTGAATAACACGATCGGACAGGCTCTGCTTGCTAAGCTTTCTGGTAAAAGACGGATTATTGCAGAAACTGGCGCCGGTCAGCATGGAGTAGCTACCGCTACAATTGCAGCACGTCTGGGAATGGAATGTATCGTTTATATGGGCGCAGAAGACGTTAAACGACAGGCCATGAACGTGTACCGTATGCGTTTGCTGGGCGCGACTGTAGTACCGGTAGAAAGTGGCTCTAAGACACTCAAAGATGCCATGAATGAAGCCATGCGTGACTGGGTTACCAATGTCGATTCTACTTATTATGTAATTGGTACAGTAGCGGGTCCGCATCCATATCCACAACTGGTTCGTGACTTTCAGTCGATTATTGGCCGTGAAGCCCGTCGTCAAATTCAGGAGCAGGCCGGACGTTTACCCGATGCACTGGTTGCCTGTGTAGGAGGCGGCTCTAATGCTATGGGACTATTTTATCCGTTTTTAAATGATGAAAATGTCCAGATGTATGGTGTAGAGGCCGCAGGACACGGTATCGAGACAGGCAAACATTCAGCACCATTGAATGCTGGTCATGTCGGTGTATTGCATGGTAACCGTACTTATTTGATGTCAGATGCACAGGGCCAGATTATTGAAACCCATTCTATTTCGGCAGGTCTGGATTATCCGGGAGTAGGGCCGGAACACAGTTTTCTAAAAGACATGAAACGTGTGAATTATGTGCCCATCAATGATACAGAAGCCTTGCAAGGTTTTCGTGATCTGACCCAGATTGAAGGAATCATTCCTGCACTGGAAAGCTCACATGCCATGGCTTACGTTTCCAAGCTGGCACCGACCATGTCAAAAGACCAGATTATCATTGCAACCGTATCAGGACGTGGTGACAAAGACCTGATGACTGTTGCCCGTATTGACGGTGTAGAAATGGTTGAGATGTAATTCTCGTTGTTTTTATACACCTAAAATAGCTCGTGCTGGATTAAACTCTAGCACGATTTTTTTATTTATCAGATCAATTAATGCTTTTATCAATTTTAGAATATTAAAAATATTTATAAGTAGAGTGGCTATTAATATAACTTGGTATTTCAATGATTGATTGCTAAAAATATAAGATCTTTTTCTGGTTGGCTCGATTTTATCAAGACAGGATAAAATTATGGCCAATACAGCTCATCTATAGATATTTTGACAGGAGTATCAATGCCTAGTCTATTTATTGTTATGCTTGGCGGACGACATGCACGTGCCAATACTGAAGTACATGATGTGGTGCTGGCAGTCGGGGATACACTTGAAGAAGTTTACCCCCAACTCAAGCAGTCGTGGTTTGGAGAACAGAAAGGCCTGCACATAGATGCATGGGCTAAAATCAATGGTATAACGTTTGAAGAAAAGAATTATCAGATCCATTTTACCCAAGCTCAGCCTCAGGCTTCTGAACAGAAACTCTATTTAATTAACCTTGGCGGTTACGATGCACAGGAATTTGGGGAACTGCATCGTTATGTACTGGTCGTAGCACAGAACCATATGATAGCCAAACAGCGGGGGAAGCAGTATTTTGCCAGACATTGGAAAAAACAGCATACAGACCGCGTATTAGATATTGATGACTGTATTGCCATTGATCAGGTTTATGGCTGTTACATACAATTGATAGAAGGTAATTTTTTTGGTAATTGTTGGGAAAATACCTATCTAACCATTTAATCAAAAAATTGGTAAAAGAAGTTCTGGATATTTTCTGGAAAAGCATAATTGACTGTTAAACCCAACTGTTTAATACTTGAACAGTGTTTTTTCTATATTGTTTTGAAGTTTATGGAAGAGCCTCCTTAAGCTGTTTAAATGAGCAAAAAAAATAAAGGGAAATATAGAGAGTAAAATGATCTTAGTAGGCAGATTATAATTTTTAAAAGCTTGAATAAGCTGATATAGCTTAGGTTTGGGAGCAGGGGAAATAAAATGGATTTGATTCAGGCAAATGGACAGCCGCGTTATGGGCGATTTTCTCAATTGCCGAGTAGTATCAGCCTTGACCAGTACGAGTATAAAACACCCTATGGGGAGGTCCTTCAAGGCTGGCGTAAAAAGCTAAAATATAAAAAGTTTAAATTCTGTAGTATTCAGCATGAACATTATTCAATTGGTCTGGCAATTGTTGATATTGGCTGGGCCGGCCATGCTTTTTTCTATATTTATGATCATGCAAATGAGCAGGTGCAGCAGTGGAATGCAATCCAGCCTTTTGGCTATAGAACCCATCTGGACGAGCAACCACTTTATAATCAGAGTCATTTCTACAAATCACCCTTCGCAATTGAAATCCAGCATGCCAATGGGGTGCGTTATATCCGTATAACCAGACATGGCGAAGTTAAATTAAGTGCACGAATGTTTTGTGCCGGTACCCAGCCCTTGAGTTTGTGTAGTCCAAATGGAATCAATGGGTGGACTTATACCCAGAAACTGACCACCTTGGCCGTAGAAGGTTATTTTGTTAATAAACAGAAACAGACCATTCAGTTTAATGAAACCAGTTTTGCTTCCCTGGATGACACCTGTGGTTTTCTAAGGCCGGAAACTGCCTGGTACTGGCTGTCATGCAATTTCTGGGATGCTAAAAAACGGCGAATTGGATTGAATCTGGCCTCTGGGGTGAATGAAAGCTTTGGTAATGAAAACTCGCTCTGGATTAATGGTGAGCTTTTTGCTTTAAGTGATGTATTATTTGAACCGATTGATGACAAAAGCTGGAGTATCCGCGCATTAGATCAGCGTTTAAATCTGGTGGTCCAGACCAGCTGGCGTCGCTATGAAAGTATTAATTTACGAATGGTAGGAAGCCAGTTTAGCCAATGGCAGGCAAAAATAAGTGGAACAATTCGGACTGAAGAGAATGAAACTATAGAACTTCTATTTGAACATGGCTTATTAGAACAGCACTATGCAAAATGGTAATGTTCGCTTATTTATAGTGACTCAAAAATGAAAAGGCCAAGATGACTCAGCCTTTCCATTTTTTATATATAGCTTCAGTCTTGCGCTGCCTGCCAGAAAGCCTCTCCTGCCAGAACCGGATCTCCCGTTTCTTCTAGTGTTTTTACCCATACATCATATTGCGTAATAATAGGATGCTGACTGGGATGAAAGTCTTTTTTAAACCAGTCCCGGTACTGTTTGCCCATACGTGTTAATGTACCGTGACGGCCAAAAAACCAGGGTAAACCCCGAACATTCATCTGCAAGCGTTGCCAGGCAGAAAAGCCGTCATGCCTTAACATGACGTTGGCACGATAAAGAGTAAAACCAAACATCAGGCCAGTAGTCCACGCTAAAGTAAATTTACGGGTCATTTCTGGCACATTGGCGATATCATGCATGACATCAAATGCAACATCACGATGTTCCATTTCTTCAATAGCATGCCAGGCAAACAGAGCACGGAAATAGGGATGTGCATCTTTTAAAGTTGATTTGTATGCAAAAAAAGTCTCGGCCATTAACGCGGTGAGATGCTCGGCAGCAGCAGTCATGGCAATATTATATTCAGGAGAACGCTGCTCGAGTTCAAATTTGAAAATTCTGGTTAAACGCTGAATAAACTGGTCTACGGGCATACCTTGTGCTTTCATGAGCTGGTTCATCTGATCATGGGCAATTCCATGCTGTGCTTCCTGACGGATAAAATCAGCCACCCGGTTCTTCAGCTCAGGGTCAGTAATCTGATCACGGAACAGGCGTACACTCTGAATAAAATAACGCTCACCATCAGGAAAGGTCAGACTTAATGCATCAAACATACGGGTAATAAACGGATCACCGCCAAACCAGAAACGTGGTATTTCATTCAGTTTGAAATTCAGGTGAGAGCGCACCACCGGACGGGCTTGATACTGGACTACTGCATTCATATTATTTTACTTCATATAGCCATTTATACTGTTCAGTATGTCGGGCTTTATCGCTTTTGTTTTGACAGTTCTTGCCAATTTTTATACTTTTTACGACAGCAGGACAGTTAATGGATTAAGCTGCACATGTCAGTATTCAAAATATCAAATGGTTATTTCCATTTATGGAAAACCTGCTTGCAGAGCAAAAACCTGAACTGGCGCCAGTTGGACTTATCTGCTGAACAGCAGCAACAGCTTGAGCATATTTTAAGTCTGCCGATTGATACTCAGTCAGACATGCAGTTTTTTCTTGATTTGATTGAGGTAAGCCGGCAACAGTGGTCGCTTCCGAATCTGGTGCTCGATATGGCCTACTGTATTAGCCCGGCAAATTTCGGTGTACTAGGCTATATGGCTTCCAATAGCGCTACCTTGGCACAGGCAATTCAATACGTGATGCGGTTTCATCGTTTAGTGATTGACAGTGAGCAGGTATTACCTCTGCATATTACCGAATATAAAAATAAAATCCGCCTCTATTGGCCTTTGGTTGATGAGCAAATGACAGTATTATGCGAACTGACTCTGGCTGCAATGGTACATTTGGCCCGTCAGATCATCCCTGAACAGCAGCTTTTTTTACAGGCTGTGGAGTTTGTCCATCTTCCAAAAGTTCCCTTTCTGAATTACCAGAAGTTTTTTCAGTGTACGCTAAAGTTTCAGCAGCCTTATTATGCTATTACTTTTGCACGGGAAAGTTTAAATAGCCGGCCATATCAGGCAGATTCTACCCTTATACAGTTGCTGGTCAGGCAGGCAGAAGAAGCACTGGCCTCTAAAGCGACAGCGCAGGATCTTACCCAGCAAATTCACTGGATTGTAGGTGAATATCTGAAACAGCAGCAACGGGCACCTTTACTGGAATGGATTGCAGACGAGTTGCATCTATCTGTGCGAAGTCTGCAGCGTGCCTTAAAAAAGCAGGATACTTCCTTTAAGGAAATTGTAGATCTGCAGACGATGAAGCGCTGTGAGCTATTACTGGTACAAAATGAAAGTCTAAACTGGATTGCTGAGCAGCTGGGCTATTCAGACCAGTCAGCATTAGCACGCGCCTATAAACGGGTGAGAGGCTCTACACTGCTGGCATTCCGTAAAGCACAGCAATGAGGCCATCTATATAATAATAACTGTTTACAATATAGGCTGATTCAGACTGTTTTCAGGCGTGGATAACGGAACAGGATGGACAGGATGGCAAAAATTGCCAAGACCCAGCAGTAATAAATATGGCCAAGCAGCTCAACAGGCGACAGTTTGGCAATGGAGCAGGCCAATAGCAATTGAGCTCCATAAGGAATCAGACCCTGAACAACACAAGAAAAAATATCCATTAGAGCAGCCACACGTTTTGGATCAAGTCCATATTCTTTGCTGACTTCACGTGCCATGTCACCTGAAAGGATAATTGCTACGGTATTATTTGCCACAAACAGATTGGAGAAAACTACCAGAAAACTGACCCCCAGTTCACCGGCCCGTTCACGGCTAACCCTGAACAGACGCGTAACGCTATAGATCCGCTCAATCAGCCACTGCAGTCCGCCTTCTTTTTGCATGATGGCAGACAAACCGCCTAAAAACATAGACAGCAAGGCAACTTCAAACATGCCGACAAAACCGTCATATATTGCAGTGTTTAGCTTCAACAGATTAAATTCAGGCTGTACAAACAAACCGATAAGACCTGAAAGCAAAATTCCTGTACCTAAAGTAACCAAAACATGCAAACGGCTAAAAGCCAGCAAGAAAACAGCCAGATACGGTAAAATGAGCCATAAATTATAAGAAGTATGCTCAATGGTCTGGGAGTCATGCGTGGTTAGAATATAGATCATCAAAGTAATTACCGAAGCGGGGACGGCAATCCAGACATTCACCCGGAACTTATCGCGCAATTCAACATTCTGACTACGGGTAGCGGCAATCGTAGTATCTGAAATCATTGAAAGGTTGTCACCGAACATTGCGCCACCTACCACTGCACCAATGGCGTAAACCACTTCAATATCGGTAACCTGGGCAAATCCAAAAGCAATTGGTGTACAGGCAGCGATTGTTCCCATTGAGGTGCCCATCGCCGTAGCGATAAAAGCTGAAATAATAAACAGCATGGGTAAAACAAAAGAAGGCGGAATAATAGAAAGTCCGAGCTGTACGGTTGCATCTACGCTGCCAATAGTACTGGAAACACTGGCAAAAGCGCCTGCAAACATAAACACCATGAACATGAGAATCAGGTTCGGATGACTGGCACCTTTTAGAAATTCTTCAATAGCTTCATTAATCTGGCCGCGATAGATCAGCAATGCAAGAATAATCGCTGGGAGGGCTGCAACAGGAGCTTTAACTTGATAAAAGGCAAATTCGGTTCCGATAATTGAATGGTAAATACCACTGCCTAAAAAGATGGCCAAAAATACAATAAGCGGAAGCAGTGCAAGCACGCGAGCCTGCACCTTGCTAGAAAGGTCGGAGGTCATAAAGTATAAGAGAGAATAAGAAAACCCTTATAGTATAAGGCAGGTTTCAATATTTCAGTAAATTTAAACAACCGTGCAGGAAAACTGCAAAATACAGAAAATAAAGGCTATAAAAATTAGGTCTAACTCATTTAAGTTCATTTCAGACAGCCCAAAAATAGGAAGCTTTGATCATTGAGAAAAAAACGAAAATATTGATAAATGTAGACCTCGGGTTGTTCTGGAATAGATCGCCACAATGCGCTGCTTGCTTGCTCTATCTATTGAGTAAAAAATAGCGTTACAATGCAGCGTCTTGTATTTCTACAAAACCAAGTTCTCAGTTTTCAATGATTCAAGGAATGCACAACCCTATGTCACGTTTAGCCACCCGTTTTGAGCAGCTTAAATCACAACAGCGTAAAGCTTTGGTTTCTTATGTGATGGCTGGTGATCCAGTACCGCATGTAACAGTCCCGCTGTTACATCGCATGGTGGAAGCAGGGGTAGACGTAATTGAATTCGGGTTGCCATTTTCAGATCCAATGGCAGATGGTCCAGTCATTGCTTTGGCTGCAGAGCGGGCACTGGCAGGCGGAACCAATACGCTAGATGCACTGAATATGGTAAAAGAATTCCGTGAGACAGATCAGGAAACACCGGTCGTACTTATGGGTTATCTGAATCCGGTCGAAGTAATTGGCTATGAGCAGTTTGTTTCAACAGCCAAAGCTTGTGGTGTAGATGGCATATTGCTAGTCGACTTGCCGCCTGAAGAATCTGATCGTCTGGTGACGATCCTGAAACAGCATGAGATGGATCAGATCTTCCTACTTGCTCCGACCTCAACCGACCAGCGTATTCAGCACGTAGTAAAACAGGCTAGTGGCTTTATTTATTATGTGTCGCTCAAAGGTGTAACTGGAGCTGCCAGTCTGGATGTTGCTGCAGCTGCAGAACGTATCGAAAAAATCAAAAAAGCCACCGATGTTCCAGTCGGAGTAGGCTTTGGAATTAGCGATGCGGCTTCTGCAAAAGCAATGGGCAGTGTGGCAGATGCAGTAATTGTGGGAAGCGCTTTTGTAAAAACTTTTGCAACTTTGGCCCCAGAACAAGCCGTTGAGCAAACGGTCAATAAAGTCAAGGAGCTTCGAGCAGCGCTCGATGAATTAGTATGAATCAAGAAGTGAAACCAGGGAAAATCCTTAGTACACCAACACCATGGACGGAACGTTCAGTTCCGGGTATTGAGGTACCTGACGAACAGCAGGCTTTAAAAGCCACCTTTACCGAGCCAACTATTGAGTGCCCGGAATGTCATGCCCTGGTTACACGTACGGCTATGTCTTTTAATGCGTATGTTTGTCCACAATGTGATGAACATTTGCGTATGAAAGCCCGCGAACGCCTGACTTGGTTCCTGGATCAGGTCACAGCTGAACTTGGCCAGGAATTTACTGCTAAAGATCCATTACATTTCGTCGACAGTCGTCCTTATCCGGAGCGTATGCGTGAAGCACAGGATAAGACCGGTGAAAGTGAAGCTCTGATTGTCATGCAGGGTACGCTTAAAAATCTTCCGCTAGTGGCTTGTGCTTTTGAGTTTGATTTTATGGGCGGTTCCATGGGTACGGTTGTGGGCGACCGCTTTGTGCAGGCCGCTGAGCGAGCAATCGCACAACGTCAGCCGCTGATCTGTTTTGCAGCTTCAGGTGGTGCCCGTATGCAAGAAGGGATGTTGTCTCTTATGCAGATGGCTCGTACTTCTGCAGCGATCCAGCGACTTAAGGATGCCGGTTTACCTTATGTTGTGGTCTTGACTCATCCAGTATATGGTGGTGTTACTGCATCTCTAGCTATGCTGGGCGATGTACATATTGCTGAGCCTAAAGCCATGATTGGTTTTGCCGGTAAACGCGTTATTGAGCAAACTGTTCGAGAAAAGCTTGAAGAGCCGTTCCAACGTGCTGAATACCTGCTTGATCATGGTGTAGTCGATCAGATTGTCCACCGTCATGCATTACGTGATACTGTATATCGCATTGTAGCTAAACTGATGAACTTGCCTTGAACAATGCGCCACATGCAACCGATACATTAAACACATGGCTCGATTATTGGAGCCATGTTCACGTTACAGGGATTGATTTAGGTCTTGAACGGGTCATCCCTGTTGCTGAAAAACTGGAAGTCACCCAACCTATTGCCAAGGTATTTACTGTCGCTGGTACCAATGGCAAGGGATCAACTACCACCACTCTGGCCGCAATTCTCAATGCCCAGGGTTATAAGGTGGGTTTATATCAATCTCCTCATATTTACCGTTTTAATGAACGGGTCAAACTGGCTGGTCAGGAAGTTGATGACCAGACCCTGATCAATGCGTTTGTAGCTGTAGATCAGGCCCGCCGTGAATGTGGACTGAGCCTGTCTTTTTTTGAAGCCACTACACTGGCCGCTTTTGTAATCTTTAAGCAGCAGCAATGTGATGTCTGGGTACTAGAAGTCGGGTTAGGTGGACGCCTCGATGTGGTTAATGTGGTTGATCCGGATATTGCTGTCATTACCAATATTGGACTCGATCATACTGACTGGTTAGGTGATACTATTGAAAAAATTGCCTATGAAAAGGCCGGGATTATCCGTCCCGGTATTCCTGTAGTATTTGGTGGTTTACAGACTCTGCCTCAAGCCATCCAGACAAAAGCCGAAAGTTCGCAGGCAACGCTATATACCGCTAATCGGGATTATTTCTTTAAATATAGTGAATATGGACAGTACTGGTTTTTTGCTTCATCGGGTCTGACCCTGAAATTACCAGTCGGCTCACTGGCACTAGAAAATATTGCGCTGGCTGTTGCGGCAGTTCTGCTGAGTGGTCTTAATATTACTCAAACTGCTGTTGCTCAGGGAATTCAAAAAGCTCGCCTGCCGGGGCGTTTTGAAATACGTAAATTGCAGGATCGCACTATAATTTTAGATGCAGGACATAATCCTCATGGTGTAGAATTTTTGTTAAAGCAATTGCGAAAATTTCTAGAATACAATAAACAATACACGGAAATTATAACTGTCTTTTCAATGTTGGCAGATAAAGATATTGAAACCGTGGTGGATATACTCAAACCTGCTGTTTTAAGTTGGAATATTGCCCCGTTAACCGTACCGCGTGCAGCTTCTTTGGAGCAGCTTGGCTTTGCATTACAGGAAGAGACAGTTAAACAGTTCAGCAGTGTGCAAGAGGCATTTCACTCGGCAGTGGCCGAAGCTCAACAGCACCAGCTGATTTTGGTTTGCGGTTCGTTTCATACCTTAGAAGCGGTTTGGGAGTATCTGGAAGAATGTCAATGAATAGCAAACAGCGCTGGATGGGAGGCGTTGTTTTATTAGGTGGTGGTGTTTTATTGGCAGCATTACTCTTAAAGGGTAAAGAAGAAATTGACCAAAAACATGTTCAGATTCCCCCAACTGAACAAGTACAACAACAGCGTAAAAATCCTGCTAACCAAGATCTGGTTCAGCTACAACCTTTAGCTGTAGATGTCGAAACTGAAAAGCGTCTGCTTGAGGAGCAACGTCGCGCGCGTGAGAGAGCAGTTGCCGAACAGGAAGCACGTGCTGCAGAATTTTTACAAATGCAACAACAGGCCGAAGCAGAGGCTGCAAGAAAAGCTGCTGAGGAATATGCAACGTTAAATGCCTTGCGTAATGGAAATCAGGAAAGTTCAGATAATATTCCACCTGAACTGGTTGATGAGAAAGCTAAATCAGCGCCTAATACACAAAATAAACCACAGAATACTCTGAACGCACAGCAGTCAGAAGCTCAGAAAAAGGAAGCTCAGCGCAAGCAGGAAGCTGAGCGTCAGGTGGTTGAAAAAAAGCGCAGTGAGCTAGAGGCCAAACAAAAGGCTGAGGCAGAACGCAAAGCGGCAGCAGAGAAAAAGGCCCAAGAAGAGCAAAAACGTAAAGCAGCAGAGAAAAAAGCTGCCGAGGAAAAAAACTTAAAAGCTGAAGCTGAAAGGAAAAAATCTCAGGAAGAGGCCAAGAAAAAAGCCGAAGCTGAAAAAGCTCGTAAATTACTGGAGGAAGGAGATGATGACCGGCAGTGGATGGTCCAGGTGGCTCTGGCAGCTAATGAAGCTAATGCAGATGCCATTGTCTCCAAATTACGTGCTAAAGGCTATAAAGTTACCCGTAGCCCAACTTCTAAAGGAATCCGGATTATGGTCGGACCGGCTAAAGACCGGGACACGGCAGATGAAGCACGTAAAAAAATTGTTAATGATGCCAGCCTGAATATGAAATCTGCTTGGGTTATTGACTGGGTACCACTCGATAAACGCTAATCCTATCATTATTTTTTTTCTGGACTCTGCAGCTGTTGCCGGGTCCATTGAATATTTTTTGTACTAAAAAGTCTCTCTATATTTTTCCAGATAACATGGTAACCATAACCCCCATGCTTCATTTCAAGTAAAGCCTGCTCTGTGCTCCAGTTTTCAAATACAATACGGTACATTGCAATACTGGCACCAGTACGGTCTGAGCCGTGATAGCAATGAATCAGTACCTTCTGTCCAGAGTGTTGAGCTTGCTTTAGATATCGCATAATTCCCAGCAACTGTTCACGGTTCATTGCCCAGGTGCGAATGGGCAGATGTATGACTTGAGTATTCTCTCCCTCTAAAATACCGCTATCCCGGTCGTGTGTACGCAGATTAATTACAGTCTTGATATTTTTCTGTTTTAATAAAGGTAATAAAGCGGAACTGGGCTGTTCGCTACGGTAGACCCATGAACTGACCTGATAAAAATTATGTGCTGCTGAAAGCTGGTTGCCCCAGTGCTCAGGTCGCTGATGGTCGGGCAGCGCAGGAGCAGTCATGCATCCATTGACTATCAACACGCTGCTGCATAGACCTGTGAGAATGTATCTGTTTTCTATCATCCTGCTTTTCTTTAAATTAAGTAGCTATTTATAACAAAAAGCCTATCTGCAAGAGATAGGCCTAAGAGAATATAAACAGATTAAATTTAGTCTTTATCAGGTTGTGGAGTTAAGCGTAGATAAGGTTTAACCGCCTTATAACCCTTTGGAAAACGTTCTTTTAGTTCGGCTTCATCCTGAAGAGATGGAACAATCACAACATCTTCACCTTGTTGCCAGTTTGCTGGAGTAGCGACTTTGTGATTATCGGTAAGTTGTAATGAATCTACAACGCGCAGGATTTCATTAAAATTACGACCAGTAGATGCAGGATAGGTAATAATCAAACGTACTTTTTTATTCGGATCGATAATGACCAGAGAGCGGACAGTTGTAGTTTCACTGGCATTTGGATGCAGGAAACCATAAAGTTCGGAAACCTTGCGATCCTGATCTGCAATAATCGGAAAATTTACTGTAGTGTTCTGGGTCTCATTAATGTCATTAATCCAGCCTTTATGTGATTCCACATCATCTACAGATAAAGCAATCGCTTTCACTCCGCGGCGTTCAAACTCGTCTTTAAGCTTTGCAGTATAGCCCAGTTCAGTGGTACAGACCGGAGTATAGTCGGCAGGATGTGAAAACAGAATTCCCCAGCTATCTCCAAGAAATTCATAAAAATCAATAATTCCTTCACTAGACTGCTGCTGGAAATTTGGTGCGGTATCGCCTAGGCGTAATGTCATGATTATTGCCTCTAATTCTGATTGGTAAGTATAGTCTTTATATAATATGGAACAGATCTTTAGTATTGAGAACCACTGTTTACATATTTTCTTATGAAAATTTTGTATATGAATATTTTAATTTTCATCAGTAATTCTGATGGAAAACTCTTTTCTGTGCTAGGTGAAACTGTTGTAAGTTTGCTAAATTAGCAGCATTTTCGTGCAGCGATATGCATGCCATTCAACAATTTTTTTTACAGGTTTTGTGCAAAGCCCTTGTACTTGTAAATTCTGGCATCATAATAACGACTGAGAAAAAATTACCATTTGACAAGCAAGATTTAGAGAGTCTATTACATGTTGGCAAGTCTGATCGGAGGTATCTTCGGTACAAAAAATGAGCGCGAACTCAAGCGGATGCAGAAAATTGTCGAGAAGATCAATGCGCTCGAGCCGACCATATCTACCTTAAATGATGCAGACTTATCTGCAAAAACCCAAGAATTCAAACAACGTTATAATAAGGGTGAAACGTTAGATAACCTTCTGCCAGAGGCTTTTGCTGTCTGTCGTGAAGCTGCAAAGCGTGTAATGGGCATGCGTCATTATGATGTGCAGCTGATCGGTGGTATTACCCTGCATGAAGGCAAGATTGCCGAGATGCGTACCGGTGAGGGTAAGACCCTGATGGGAACACTGGCATGTTATCTTAATGCCATCAGCAGTCAGGGCGTGCATGTTATTACTGTCAATGACTATCTGGCACAGCGTGATGCTGAGTTAAACCGTCCTTTATTCGAGTTTCTCGGCTTGTCGATTGGTGTCATCTATTCGATGCAGAATCCGGTAGAGAAATCTGAAGCTTATAAAGCTGATATTACTTACGGAACCAACAACGAGTTTGGCTTTGACTATCTGCGTGACAACATGGTGTTCTCGCTGCAAGAGAAAAAACAGCGTGGTCTGGTGTATGCCATTATCGATGAAGTTGACTCAATTCTGATTGATGAAGCACGTACACCACTGATTATTTCTGGTCAGAGTGAAGACTCGTCACAGCTTTATGCAGCAATTAATACGATTCCACCAAAACTGCGTCCACAAAAAGAAGAAAAAGTGGCCGATGGCGGTCATTTTTGGATCGATGAAAAACAGCGCTCAGTAGAGATGACTGAAATTGGTTATGAAACGGTAGAGCAGGAACTAATCCAGATGGGCTTGCTGGCAGAAGGTGAAAGCCTTTACTCCGCAGCAAACCTGAACCTGGTACATCATATTACTGCTGCGATCCGTGCACATTACCTGTATCAGCGAAATGTACATTACATCATCAATGATGGTGAAGTAATTATTGTTGATGAGAATACTGGCCGTACCATGCCGGGACGCCGCTGGTCAGAAGGCCTGCATCAGGCAGTAGAAGCTAAAGAAGGCTTGGAGATTCAGCCGGAAAACCAGACACTGGCAACCACGACTTTCCAGAACTATTTCCGTCTGTATCAAAAACTTTCTGGTATGACCGGTACAGCTGATACTGAAGCTGCGGAGATGAAAGAAATTTATGGACTGGATGTGGTGATTATTCCAACTCACCGCCCAATGATCCGTAAAGATCTCAACGATTTAATCTATCTGAATCGTAATGGTAAATATAATGCCATTATCGGAGAGATCCGAAATATTCGTGAAGCTGGTGTAGCACCAATTCTGATCGGTACCGCTACCATTGAAGCCAGTGAAATTCTGTCTGAGAAATTAACGCAGGCAGGTATTCATCACGAAGTTCTAAACGCTAAGCAGCATGAGCGTGAAGCAGATATCATTGCGCAGGCGGGTTCACCAAATGCTGTTACCATTGCTACCAATATGGCAGGCCGTGGTACAGACATTTTGCTTGGTGGTAACTGGAAAGCTAAACTGGCAAAACTTGAAAACCCGACAGCAGAAGATGAAATACGGCTCAAAGCAGAGTGGGATCAGTACCATGAAATGGTACTAAATGCCGGCGGCCTGCATATTATTGGTTCCGAGCGTCACGAATCACGCCGTATTGATAACCAGCTGCGTGGTCGTGCCGGACGCCAGGGTGACCCGGGCGTGTCACGTTTTTATCTGTCACTAGAAGATGATCTGATGCGTATCTTTGCAGGTGACCGTGTAGTGGCAATGATGCGTGCTATGGGATTGCAGGAAGATGAAGCAATCGAGCATAAAATGGTATCGCGCTCTATTGAAAATGCGCAGCGCAAGGTAGAAGCACGTAACTTTGATATTCGTAAAAACCTGCTCAAATATGATGATGTTAACAATGAGCAGCGTAAGATTATTTATTCTCAGCGTGACGATATTCTCGCAGAAAATAGTCTGCAAGATTATATTGAAGAGATGCATCGCGATGTCATGCAGGGACTGATCGGTAATTTTGTACCACCTGAGTCGATTCATGATCAGTGGGATATTGATGGTCTAGAAAATGCATTGCGTACAGATTTAGGAATTGATCTGCCAATTCAGCAATGGCTGGAAGAAGACCGCCGACTGGATGAAGAAGGTCTGGTTGCACGAATTACGGATGAAGTCATTAACCGTTACCGGGCCCGCCGTGAACAGATGGGTGCTGAGTCGGCAGCAATGCTGGAGCGTCATTTCCTGCTCAGTTCACTAGACCGTCACTGGAAAGAGCATCTTGCGGCAATGGATTATCTGCGACAAGGTATTCACTTACGTGGTTATGCCCAGAAAAACCCTGAACAGGAATACAAGAAAGAAGCCTTTAATCTGTTTGTAAATATGTTGGGTACCATTAAAGCTGACGTGGTAACAGATCTGTCACGTGTACATGTGCCGACTGCTGAAGAGCTGGCAGAAATGGAAGCACAGCAACAGGCACAAGCGGAATCTATGCAGTTAAACTTCGCTCATGATGAAGTAGATGGCCTAACAGGTGAAGTAACTCATGAAGAGACTTCTTCTGTACCAGAGCGTTCACGTCCAGCTCAGGGGAATATTACTCCGCCAGCAAGTCGTAATGCTCCTTGTCCGTGTGGTTCAGGCCTGAAGTATAAACAGTGTCATGGTAAAATCTAAATATTAGCACGTTAAGCTTAAAGCAGAACTTCGGTTCTGCTTTTTTACAAGGTGTTACATATTATGTATTCGATTGCAGATGCTGCATTTAAATGTTATTTACTTGCTCATGATGAGTTGAAAAACTGGAAAAATATGAAAAAAGTACTCAACCTTTTAGTGGCTGCTACGCTCGCTTTACCTGCTCTAGCTTTTGCCGAAACGGGTCAATTAAGTCACGCTACCCCTGCGCAAGTACAAGCTGCCCAAGGAACAGCTACGGCTCAGGCTGAATTAAAAAATGATACCATTACCCTGATCAGTCCTCGTACTGGTATTCGGTATACCATGAAAGCTACTGAACGCCCGATTATTTTGAGAACAGTGGCTATTGCACCAGTAAATAACGTTACAGTGAACCGCATTGTAGCGTCAAATCCTGCATTATCGGCTGCCAGTCAGGAACAGGCCAAACAGTCACTTCTAGGTACAGAAACAGCTCTTGCTTCAAATTAATTTTATGATTCACATATTAAAAGCCGGATTCTATTCGGCTTTTTTGTATGTATTTAATAAAGCTTAATATAAAAATCACCAATTCATTTAGAGTCTCTCGATTTTTAGAAAAATTTGCACTAAGCTGTTGTGTTTTCAATAACCATATCACTGGAAATTCAAAAATGACTGTGGGTGACGTATCAATGCCACAAATGCATGTGGTGCAAGGCGTAAAAATTGGTTCAACTGAAGCATATATACGTTATCCGAACCGACGAGATCTGGTTGTTTTTGAATTTGCAGAAGGGTCAAATGTTGCGGGCGTATTTACCCAAAATGCTTTTTGTGCTGCGCCAGTGCATATCTCTAAAGCGCATCTTTTAAAAAGTAATGCCCGTTACCTGGTGATTAATACAGGTAATGCCAATGCCGGTACTGGTAAGCTAGGGATGCAAAATGCGCTAGAGACCTGTAACAAGCTTGCCGAATTAGCTGGTGTTCAGACATCTGAAGTGCTGCCCTTTTCTACAGGCGTCATTGGTGAGCAGCTACCAATGCAGCGTTTACTTACAGGCTTGCAGCCTGCACTCGATAATTTGAAAGCAGATGCGTGGCTGGATGCAGCAAGTGGAATAATGACCACCGATACTACACCTAAAGGTGCATCGGAACAGTTCGAACTTGATGGCATTACCTACAGCATGACTGGTATTTCTAAAGGTGCAGGTATGATTCGGCCCAACATGGCCACTATGCTGGGGTTTATTGCCACTGATATACCTATTAGTTGTGAGCTGGTACAGCATCTGTTGAAAACTACTGTGGAACAGTCCTTCAACCGCATTACTATTGATGGCGATACATCAACCAATGATTCATGTATTTTGGTGGCTACCGGTCAGGCTGGCGGAGCAGAAATTACCAGTCTGGAAGATGAGCGCTATCAAACTGTACTTGAGGTCTTAACCCGCATTATGAAACGGCTGGCCCAACTCATCATTCGTGATGGAGAAGGGGCAACCAAGTTTATGACTGTGGCGGTCGAAGGCGGGGCAGATACCCAAGAATGTTGTGACGTTGCCTATAGTGTCGCTCATTCACCTTTGGTAAAAACGGCTTTCTTCGCATCTGATCCGAACTGGGGACGGATTCTGGCCGCGATTGGCTATGCAGGTGTTAAAAACCTGGATGTAGAAAAAATTCAGGTCTGGCTGGATGATGTCCAGATTTGTAAGGATGGCGGAGCTGCTGCTGACTATACCGAAGAAGCCGGAGCAGAAGTGATGGCACAACAGGAAATTACAATTCGTGTTGATTTAGGCCGTGGCGAGGCGAAAGATACGGTTTATACCTGCGATCTGTCTTATGATTATGTCAAGATTAATGCAGATTATCGTTCTTAATATCATGAATAAAAAAAGCCCTCCATGTGGGGGCTTTTTTCTAAAATAAAGGTTTTTATCAACTGTATGTTTAATACGGTTGAGATGATGGATCAAATGCCAGCGAAAAGGCTAGCAGCAAAAACAGAGAAGGCATGGTTATGACTGATGCGACATTAATTGCCAATGAAGCAAAAAATATTGTGCAGGCGCATTTGGACCGTTTAGGGGAACCCAAAAGTACTGCCCTGACTGAACAAGTGAAACAGGAAAAATTTGAACAGATCAGGGCCGAACTGAACAAGCGTGATGCTGTACTGGTTGCACATTACTATTGCGACCCTGAAGTTCAGGAACTGGCTGAACTGACAGGCGGCTGCGTATCCGATTCACTGGAAATGGCACGTTTTGGTCGTGATCATGCTGCTTCTACCTTGGTAGTAGCCGGTGTAAAATTTATGGGTGAGACAGCTAAAATTCTGTCACCAGAAAAAACTGTGCTCATGCCTACACTGGAAGCTACCTGTTCACTGGATCTAGGTTGCCCTGAAGATGCGTTTACGCGGTTTTGCGATGAACACCCTGACCATACTGTTGTGGTGTATGCCAATACTTCAGCTGCGGTCAAAGCACGTGCTGACTGGGTGGTGACTTCAAGCTGTGCAGTTGAAATTATTGAGCACCTAGATAGCTTGGGTGAGAAAATCATCTGGGCACCTGATCAGCATCTTGGTCGTTATATCCAGAAGAAAACCGGTGCAAATATGTTGCTCTGGAATGGGGCTTGTATTGTTCATGAAGAGTTTCGTGCACGTGGTATTGCCAACCTGAAAGCTCTCTATCCAGATGCAGCCGTTCTGGTCCATCCTGAATCCCCTGAATCGGTGATTGAGGTGGCTGATGCAGTAGGAAGTACATCACAATTGATTCAGGCAGCAAGGTCTTTGCCACATACCCATCTGATTGTGGCAACAGATCGTGGTATCTTCTATAAAATGCAACAGGCCGTGCCTGACAAGATCCTGCTTGAGGCACCAACAGCAGGTGAAGGGGCAACCTGCCGTTCATGTGCACATTGCCCTTGGATGGCTATGAATGAACTGGATGGAATTTTGCAGGTTTTACAAAAAGCTGACCAGAAAATAGAGGTTGACCCTGCACTTGCGCAGCGTGCAAAGTTGCCTTTAGACCGTATGTTAGCCTTTAGTGCCAGCTTAAAGCGTTGAAAATGATTAAAAAATGTCTAAAGTGCCTGATAAATATACATTTGAGGTGTTTTTTAATATTTTTTTAAATATAGGTGTTGACGTGACCATGCGTCACGCCTAGAATGCACACCGTACCGCACAAAGTGCGATACAATAAAAGCTGAGATGAATCGGAGTATGGCGCAGCCTGGTAGCGCATCTGGTTTGGGACCAGAGGGTCGTAGGTTCGAATCCTACTGCTCCGACCAATTTAAATCGGCGAAGTATCGCATGATATTTTTATCATCGGTCATGCGCCTGTAGCTCAGTTGGATAGAGCATCCGCCTTCTAAGCGGATGGTCACAGGTTCGAATCCTGTCAGGCGCGCCATTTGGTAGCTTGGTATTTAGAATCAAAGATGTTATGGTGGATGTAGCTCAGTTGGTAGAGCCCTGGATTGTGATTCCAGTTGTCGCGGGTTCGAATCCCGTCATTCACCCCATATTCGGAGTATGGCGCAGCCTGGT
>NZ_DBUF01000014.1:110363-147802 GCF_002307755.1 Acinetobacter sp. UBA1297 | reverse complement strand
CTTATCTAACAAAACCCGACTTAACTATATTTAACTAAGTTGCTGTTTTATCAGAAGTTTTAATCTTCATCACCGCCGATGGATGTGCATTCTACAGCATTTCAGTATCGTTGCAACACTTCTAAAAAACATTTTTTATCGTGTGTTTATTTTTCAAACCAATAAAAAAATAAGTTATTGTTATTTAATAATAATTTATTTTGATTATTCTTTTATTTTATAAAGACTCCTATTTACAATTTAGCTAAATTAATATTAAATTATTGTTTTATATAAATTTTATTTAAAAAATTGCTTTCAATATCAAGCTTATCGTTCAATATTAATTCTATTTTTGTCTTCCTATTCGCCAAAGTGCTGTTCAAACATACAAAATACGCTATAAAGCTCAATTTCTTATTATTCAAGTTTTATAATAGCCTTTCCTAAAGTATCTTTGCTTACCTCCAAATAGTAAAAAGCCATTGTTTTACAGCAATGGCTTTTTTGTCTTCATTTACTTTTATAAATGCGAAATGATTAGAACTTTATACTCACACGTGCCCAATAATTGCGGCCCATATTATTAAACTGTTCACGGCTGGCAAAACCAAAGCCTGAACTTCCAGCCCGATTTAAATGCTCGGTATAAGTTTTATTGAGCACATTATCTATACCTAAAGCCAGATCGACATGCTGCATCAGGCTATAAGAGCCATTTAATGACAACGTGCTGAAACCTTTACTTTTTTGCAGATCATATCCTACGATGTTCCCTTGGTTCAGGCTAATCCGGTCCTGCTGCGCCACCATCCGCCAGAGTAAGCCCAAAGTATATTTATCCTGAACATAGCGAAGGTTAAAGCGTCCTTCTAAGGGAGCTATCTGAGGTAATGGGGTATGATCTGTAGTATTTTTACCCCAAGCATACATAGTACTTAAATCAGCCTGTACTGCATCAGTAAGCTGATAACCAACTCCTGCTTCAGCCCCTGCAATCACTGCATCAATATTTTTTGCTCCTGCACTAAAGTTTGAACCATGCCCATGTGCGCCAGCAGCTGGATGGTCACGATAGCTAATTAAAATATAATCATTAATTAGACCGGTATAGGTAGAAAGCCATGAGCTGAAAGCACCATGCTGATGCTGATAGCCCAGATCCAGTTGCAAGGTTTTTTCAGTATCCAAATCATTAAAGGTTGGTTTGCCCATACCCGTGTTACCGTGGGCAGTACTGAACAGCTCCCAGTAATCCGGTGCACGCTGGACATAGCCCATACCGATATAAGTTTTAGCATCATGCTCTGGATGCTGGCCTTCCAGCCGGACAAAAGCACTTGGTAGAGTTTCCTTGCGGTTCTCATCAAGTTTTAATGCATCTATCTTGATCTGATCAATCCGCGCACCAGTGACCAGCTTGTAATGTTCATTGAAAGGATAACTCAGCTCACTAAACGCACCATAAGACTGAAACTTCATATTGGTCGTCAATGGCATATTCATCATCATGAAGGTCATGCCGCCTGCATGATGATTGTGCTGAGAATCTATACCGCTGATGATATTTGCCTGATTCCATGCTGTAGTGACTGCAAGGCGAGTATTCAGAGTACGGCGAGTCACCTGCATCTCTTGCAGATCCGGCATCAGCATGGTCATACCACTATGGGTCATTTCAACCAATGGAGGCGTACGCAAACTGAAGTTATCCATAATATGGTCGTTATAGCTATAGTTTACCTGCCCTTCAATTTTCTTAATCACATCATTAATATTATTCTTTTCAAAACGCAGGCCTAAACTTTCCCTTGCAAACTGGGAACCGTCCATATCACGGCCGGCATATAAAGCCTCGCCATCTGATTTTCCAGCTGTCAATTCAAGCCAGGTCTGTTCATCTGGTGTCCAGCCCAGCGTCAAATCTGTATTCCAACGCTCCCATGCGGAAGGTACAGTATTACCATCCCCATCTTTATAGCTGTCTGACTTTGAGCGGTTAGCATTTAAACGAATGTATTTATTTTCGTCCCCAACTGCTGCCTCTACATTGTGATCAAGGCGGCCAAATGAACCCAGCATGGCACTGGCCTGACCCTGATAATGCTGATTTTCATTGGAACGGACTGGCTTACGTTCAAAAATTACAGTGGCTGCTGAACCGGTCTGCGCATATTGTACGGTCTGCGGCCCTTTAATGACTAAAATCTGGTCATAACTTTCCGGCTGAATATAAGAAGTTGGTGCATCCATACGTGACGGACAGGCTCCTAAATTTTCTGTACCGTCGGTCAGAATCTTGATGCGTGAGCCAAACATGCCCCGAAAGGTCACATCACCATTGGTTCCTCCATTTTTGATGGCATTAAAGCCAACAATACTTTGCAGATAATCTGCACCATCTGTCGCAGGTACAGGCTGAATGGGCTTTTTAGGATCTACCTGCACAATCAGTCCACTAGCCTCATTACCCTGCTGGGCAGTTATTATAATAGGGGCCAGAGTCTGCACACTGGTCTCGGTTTCAGCAAATAATGTACCTGAATAGCAGGCAATGAAAATTGCAGCCGATAAAGGCTGTAAAAAGAATTTTGGCCGAGCCATATCAATCTCTCTAAAAATACAGATAAACAGTGACCTGGACCAGTGAGGCCCAGAGAAAAAGTTGTTTATGCAGAGATTGGAGGAGCTCGCCCCTGAGGTAATAAAAATAGCCGCTGGAGTGCAAACCAGACATGACTGAATGTCTTCTGGAAAGCGAGCAGCCGAACCTGAATACGATCCAGGACTTCTTTTATATCCAGTTCAGGCGGCAATACCAGATTGCCATAGACAGTACAATACTGGCATTGATGATTAGCATCATGGTGATGGTCTTCAGAAGCCGAATCTTTCTGAAGATTATGTTGATGACTATGAGATGCAGCTGAATGCTCAGCATGAGGTACGGTATGGTTCAGTAACAATGCACGGGTAATCGTTTCACAGATAGGCGCAACCTGATACTGCTTGGGCAGCAGAGGCTGTAAAAATACCGCGATCTGTAAACATACTGCTATGACTGACAGCAGTAACCCATGACGCATCAACAAATTTTGAATCTCAAAATTTTACTGGAGCCCCAGTATAGCAAAGCCCAAATTAAATTGGGCCTTATTAAAAGATTATTCAGACAGTTCAACCACTAGCGTCTTGCTGTAACCTTTTCCTTCTGTCTTGAACGTACCAGTTTTTCAACTTTTTCACGGGCACGCTGCCGTTTAAGAGGAGAAAGGTAATCTACAAAAAGCTTACCGTTCAGATGGTCCATTTCATGCTGAATACACACAGCCAGCAATCCGTCAGCTTCGATCTCGAAGGCATTACCTTCAAGGTTAAGGGCCTCAATTTTGACACGTGACGGACGCTCAACTTTGTCGTATATTTGTGGCACAGATAAACAGCCTTCTTCATAAGGCTGGGTATCTTCAGTAAGCGGTGTAATTTTAGGGTTAATAAAAACCATTGGCTGATTCTTTTCTTCAGATAAATCCATCACGATTAACTGAATATGACGGTCAACCTGTGTTGCAGCCAAGCCAATGCCGGGCGCTTCGTACATGGTTTCAAACATATCTGCAGCAAGCTGGCGAATTTCATCTGTCACTTCTTCGACTGGCTTGGCAAGGGTACGAAGACGCGGGTCTGGGAAACTTAAAATAGGTAATAAGGCCATACAGTCGTCCTCTTTTGTTGCCAGTATTGCAAAACCAAATAAATGAAGGAAAACTTCATTAAAAAATGTGTGTAAGGTCGTTATTATAACGCAACTACAGACATAATTTTTAGGAATTATGATAATGAAAAAAGTTTTCAAAGGCAGCGCACTTCGTGCCTTGGGGTTTAAAAAGCAGTTTATTGCTCTCGCAATCTGTTCAAGTTTGGGAATAATCATGCCTGGCATGGCTGAAGCAGCCAGCCGTAATATAAATCCGCCCTCTTTAAAAGCCAGTGCTCCTAATGTTTATGTGGTCAAAAGAGGGGATACTTTATGGGATATCGCCGGAAAATTCTTGAGTAAGCCATGGCGCTGGCCAGAAATCTGGGCCAGCAACAAACATGTCAAGAATCCACACTGGATTTATCCGGGTGACCGTTTATTGCTGTGTACTCTAGACGGACGACCGCTGATCGGTAAAGATGAAGGTGACGGCTGTGAAGGTATTATTCGCCGTTATGGTGGCCAGACCAGTATGCAGCCACAAGTTCGTGTTGAATCCCTAAATAATGCTATTCCAGTTATTCCGCTTGAACATATTCGGGTCTGGCTGGAACGCACCCTGATAATGTCACCAGATTCAGTGGTCAATACCCCCTATATTTTAGGCACGGCTGATAACCGGGTATTGGCTGCTGCCGGCCAAACCGTTTACGCACGCGGTAATGGCCTGCAAGTTGGTCAGCGTTATGCAGTTTATCGTGAGGGTGAGCCTTACATATTCACCGATGCTAATGGCAAGTCATATAATGCCGGTATAGAGCTGCTTCAGGTGGCTTCCGGCGTAGCTGTGCAGAATGAACAGGATATTACTACGCTAGAATTAACGCAAAGTTATAATGGGGAAGTCCGTCGCGGGGATCGGGTCATGCCAGAATATGATCCTATGTTACCTACCCTGTTCTATCCAACAATTGACCATCAGGTGACTGAAGGCGGTCAGGTGATTCGGGTGATGGGATCAATCGGTACGGCAGCCAGACACAGTGTGGTAACTGTTAACCGGGGCAATATTCATGGTGTTCAGTCCGGTCAGGTATTCAGTGTCTATCAGCAGGGTGAAGTTGTACGTGATCCGAAAACCCGCGAACAAATCAAACTGCCAAGTCAAAAAGTTGGTAATATTATGATTTTCCGTACTTTTGACCAGTTGAGCTATGCTTATGTACTGGACAGCGCCCTACCTATCAAAGTAGGTTCCGGCATCCAGGCGCCGCCAATGGCAGAGTAAGGCTGGAGCATTATTATGATTGCCGAATTATCGCAGCTTCATTATCACAGTCTGAAGCTGTGGTATTTGGTCCAGCATTCAGTTTCAAGTTTTAACCAGCTGGTTGAGTATTTTGGCAGTGCTGAACAGGCAACCACTCCGGCAGCATTAGCGCGCTGGGGCAATTTAAAACTGCATGCCAATCATTCCAAGCGAGCACAGGAATTTTATAGCGCAACCGGTCAGGCTGAGTTTGAGCAACTGACCCAACGGGTACTGGCAAGTTGCGATTTTATTTTAGTGCCGGAAGATATACTGTATCCGCAGCAGCTGCACCCTTATACAGATAAGCCTCCGATCCTGTTTGGCCGAGGTTCTGCTCAAGCCTTAAGTCAACCCCAGATCGCGATTGTAGGCAGTCGCAAACCAAGCCCGCATGGCCGGCAAGTAGCCTACGACTTTGCGTATTATCTGAGTGAAAAAGGATTTTATATTACCAGTGGACTTGCCTTGGGAATTGACGAGGCAGCACATCAAGGGGCATTGCAGCATCAGCGTACTATTGCTGTAGTCGGAACCGGACTGGATCTGGTCTATCCAACCCATAACCGTAAGCTTCAAGAACAGATACTTCAATACGGTGGTACAATCGTCAGTGAGTTTTTACCGGGAACCCAACCACTCAAGCATCATTTTCCACGCCGTAACCGTATTGTTAGTGGTTTGAGTCTAGGTGTACTGGTGGCAGAAGCCGCTTTAGAAAGTGGTTCATTGATTACTGCACAGCGTGCCGCCGATCAGGGCAAGATTATTTTTGCCATTCCCGGCCATATCTACAGCGAACATCATCAAGGCTGTCATCAACTCATCCGTGAAGGCTCCATACTGGTAGATCATCCGGAACAGCTGATTGAAGATCTGGCTTTACCGACCCAGTGGCACAGCCAGCAACAAAAGGTAAGCAGTGTACCCGAGCCGGCACAGGTACCTGAACATCTATTTGAACTGTACCAACAACTAGACTGGGTAGGACTGGATCTAGACCAGATTGCTCTTAAATTGCCATTACCTGCGGCTGAATTGACCGGACATCTGATGGAACTTGAGTTACTTGGACTATGTGTTCAGCAATCTGGGCGCTATCTGCGTTGCCGTCCGGGCTTTTAAGGTTCACAATAACCCTGTTTTCAGCTCCAAGGTAAATAGAATATATGATCACCACCTCTGTGACAGAAGCAGCAGAATGTCTCAGCCAGGGCAAAGTTTTAGCCTACCCCACCGAAGCTGTTTGGGGGCTCGGCTGTGATCCATATAATGAAGCGGCCTTCCATGAAATATTGCGCCTGAAACAACGTCCTATTGAAAAAGGAGTTATTTTGCTGGCTGGCCAGCTCTCGCAGGTTGAACACTTATTAGTGTCATTAAACCAGGAGCGTCAACAGCAAGTTATCCAGCAATGGACCCAGCGCTCAGTGACCGAGCGGGCAACTACCTGGCTGCTTCCAGCGGATGAGCAGATTCCTGTATGGATACGTGGCCAGCATCCTAAAGTTGCAGTACGGGTCACCAATCACCCGCTATGTGTAGCCCTCTGTAATGCTTTTAACAGTTTTATTGTTTCTACCAGTGCTAACCCTGCAGGTCTAGAACCGGCACGTACCTTACAGGAAGCCAGCCAGTATTTTGGTTCTGAGCTGAATTATCTCAATGGGGACCTCGGTTTAAGCCAGCAACCTAGCCGTATTATTGATGCGATTACAGGTGAAATTATTAGAGCCTGAGATAAGACCCAAGCTTTTTTAAGAACTGTGCAAGCTTTCTACTTAAATTTAAGACAAAAAAAACTCAGCCATATAGATAGGAATGGCTGAGTATAAAAAGGGATGTGTTGACACATCCAGAGGGTCTATTACAACTTTATATTCACTTAATGTGAAGTAAAACTTAATAATCCTGCTTAATGTGTATTATAAATATAATTTTAAAATAAAACAAATATATTATTTATCTTATACATAGAGCTTTTTATGATCAATACTAATCAATATGGCTAAACAATTCAAAATATGTCTTTATTTATTTAAGGCTTTTTCTAAATATAAAAAAATCTCCACAATTATACTGGGCTCAGTATCTGATCAGACCTTAGTCTAAGCTTAGATAAAATCTCTCGTATGTTTAACTTTTAGGCACTACTTAATAATCTAAAGATCAAATATGACCAGAGAATGACCAACGCTCATGTTCGACAGGTTTTTTTCTGTGCCATCACAACACCTATGAGTATCAGGACTCCGCCCAGCGTATGATAAATTGTCCAGCTTTCAGCCAGCCATAAACTGGCAATGATTGCGGTAAAAACTGGCATCAAATTCATAAAAATACTGGTGCGGTTAGGGCCAATCTGCTGTACAGCCAGCATCCAGACAAAAGGCGCAATCAGTGAAGGGAAAATACCTGCATATAGCACGCTGCCCAAGTTAGCTGTATTCAAGCTGTCCAGACCTAGCCACGCGATAAAAGGTAAATGATAGATCAGCGCAAAAGCGATCTGAATATAAAGGCTGATCAATAAAGGAATCTTTAATTGCCATTTTTTCAGGAAAACACCATAAAAGGCATAGAAGAACACGGCAACTACCATAAGCAGATCACCCCAGTGCGCGCCACTTTGCCAGAGTGCCGACAGGTTCCCCTGAGCCATTACATAAATCAGTCCGCAAAATGACAGGATACTGCCCATAATCGCGAAGCGATTGGGTATATCTTTGAGAATAAAAAAAGAAACCAGAATGGTGAATACGGGAATGAAAGCATTAATCAGTCCCATATTGGTAGCAGTGGTATAATGTGCCGCGGTATATGCCAGTCCCTGATACAGTACCATCCCAAAAGCGCTCAGTACTGCCAGCTGTAGCCAGTGCTGCATTATCAGCTGACGCTGTTCCCAGACCTTGCCCAGCATAAATGGTGTCAGAATGAGAAATGCAATAAGCCAGCGATAAAAACTGATACTGACAGGAGAAATCAAATCTGCTGCATAGCGTGTAACTACAATATTTAATGACCAGATCATGACAGCAATGACCGGCAAAACAAATGCCCACGCCGGGTTACGGGAAACACTTGACATCTCTATGCTCTTTAATCATTCAATCCAGTATTGTTCTAGAAGTCTGAAATAATTGAAATACTGTTTTTCAGACATCTATACTGTATAGAGGACATCTTGGCTCGGTATTCAAAAAATGAAAAGACAGTATTCTGCTCTGGATGAGTTAATCGAGATTGATCAGTTTTTTTATGAGAAAAATGAAATTGTGGCTTCTCACTCTTCACTCTGGGGAGATTTTAATTTTAGCCTAGATGGTATTTTGGAAATCCAGACCGGGAAACAGACTTTTTTAGCGCCGCCTAATTATGCTTTATGGCTTCCTCCCCAGACTGAACATTGTTCTATTGCACTGGACCACAGCGTAACCCATTTTATTTGTATACGGGTGCATCCAAGTTTGTGTGACCAGTTACCCCGAGAGGTTAAAACTTTAAGTATTCGTCCTTTTCTTTTAGCTCTGGTTAGAGAAATTCTAGAACAGTCTTCCAGCGCCCCTAGTCAGGTTTATTCTCATCTTTTACAGGTACTGTTTGACCAGTTACTACAGGCCAAGATTTATGATGACTATTTGCCTCAAAGTCATCATACGGTACTGCTTCCTGTACTCCAGCAACTGGCAGATCCGGAGCTTTTTCAGTATAGCTTACAAACCTTGCTTAAAAGATTCAGCTTGAGTGAACGACAGATTTTACGTTTAAGCCAGCAGGAACTTGGCCTGTCAATTTCTGAGTGGCGTAACCGCGCCAAAATTATTTATGCAATCAGCCAGATTCGCCAAGGTGCTTCTATCAAGCGGCTTGCCTATGAGCTCGGCTACCAACATAGTTCCAGCTTTATTGCCTTTTTTAAACGCTACACGCAACATACCCCCTTACAGCTGAGGTCCTGATTAATAGCTGTAGGAATATTATATTTTATAATCTAAGCTATTTTAAGATCTTTTAACTTAACGTATATTTTTTAAGTATAAAAAGTAAACTTGGTCTTTCTTATAATAAAAGCATGTTTAAATAAGTGATTAGTTTTTAATACAACACTTCTTTTTTAATAAGAAAGTTGATGATTCAAAATTTAATATTATTTTCTAAACAGGATATCTATTTTAATGAAAAAATTACTTCTTACTACTGCCTGTATGGCATGTTTAGCTTTTGCTGGCTGTAACAAACAAACTGAACCAGCTGCTTCAGAAAACACGCAGACAACTACCGCAACTAATACAGCCAATACTACTGCTCCTGCAACTACAGGCAGCATGACAAAAGATAATCATGAAGATATCCGTAATGACCTGAACAGATTACAAGTATTGGCAAATTCTAAAGCTGAGGCTGCTATAGATTACCAAGATCAGATGATGAAGGCAGTTCAAGCTAATAACCGCGAGCAGGTTATGGATATAATGAAGAAAATGCAGGGTTTCATGACTGAATTTAATGGTGAGCTTAAAAAGCTGTCACTAAAAAGTCAGGAAGTTCATGAACTGCGCAATAAGTTTATTCATTCAAATGAACTTGGACTGGAATTAACCAAGTTAAGTACTGAAGCTAAACCAGATGAAGCCAAGATTAAAGAGCTACAACAGCAGGTGATGGATGTACAAAAAGAGATTATGCATGATGTACAGAAACTTCAGGCAAAAGTAGATCCTCAATCAGCTCAATCAGCTCAATCAGCTCAATAATAATTTAAGGGCAGGCTAAAATAGTCTGCCCTGTTTAATAATTAATAAAACAGCTTGCTGCCAGATAAATTTGCGGCTAAAAAGAATAGGTTAAAACTTTAATTTATTTTATTTAGGGATGCCTATATGACCTCTATTTCTAATATTTCTATTAAAACCATACAAGGTGAAGAAATTACACTTGATCAATTTGCCGGTAAAGTTTTACTCATTGTCAATACTGCTTCAAAATGTGGTCTGACTCCGCAATATGAAGGACTTGAAAAGCTCTACCGTGAGAAAAAAGATCAGGGATTCGAAGTGCTGGGTTTTCCAGCTAATAATTTTTTAGAACAGGAGCCGGGTTCTAACGAAGAAATTCAGCAGTTTTGCTCACTCACTTATGATGTTTCTTTTCCAATGTTTGCCAAAATTTCAGTAGCCGGCCCAGATAAACATCCGCTTTACCAGACGCTGACTACGGCACAGCCAGAACGGATTGGTGAAGGCCCTTGGTGGAAAGATCTGGTAGATTATGGCCTGACTCCAAATCCTAAACCGGAAGTGCTTTGGAATTTCGAAAAATTTCTAATCAATAAAAATGGAGAAGTTATAGCTCGTTTCGCACCAGATGTCACTGCAGATGACCCGCGCCTAATTGATGCGATTGAGACGGAACTAAAACGATAATTAAAAAATATGAGGGAGAGCAGCGCCTCCCTCTTTTTAGAAAATGTCACTGATCAGGATAGAATTCTTCAATAAAAATTAATTTTTATATTTATCCATAATTTTAATAAATTTACTATTCATCCTCCATCTTCACTGGGAATTCAAAGCTTTTAATATAACTATCAAAACAGTTATTAAAACCGGGGTTCCACGTGAAACACTGTATTAAGACCACCCTATTTGCTCTAGTTACCGGCCTAAGTGCCACAGTGGCTATGGCTGCCCCTGAACGTGCCCATCACATTCATCAAGATCAGAGCCAGTCTCATTATCAGCATCAAGCTAAAGTAAACCGGCATGTTTCATCCCATGTAAACTGGAAAACAGGTGAAGTTCCTGCACAATATTACTCTCATGCGAACCAGATTGACCATAAACGTTATAAAAACTTATCCAAGCCCGCAAGAAACCAGCAATGGATTAAAGTTCATGGAGATTATATGCTGATTAATACCCGTTCACATCAGGTTATTAAAGTAGTTCATCATTAAGCTTTATTTAATAGGTTCTATAAAAAAGGTGCTTCGGCATCTTTTTAAATTTGAGGGTTAATAAAAGTGTTATCGCTTTGCAACAATAAGTTTTATCTCCACATTTTATCCATATATTAAAAAACAATATTTAATGGAAATACCGTGGAACATGAAAAAGTTACTGCAAGGGGCTTTACTTCCTTTTATTATTTTTACTTCAGGTCTGCTGTTACTAGGTTGTGACCAGATGCAGCAGGATGAATCTGAAGCAGTGTATAGTGAACACAGCCAGGCTCCTGCAACAAAACCTGCCCCATCTTCCGAACTCGCAAACGGCAATATATTCTATATGGCCCGCGATATGGCAGATATGCAATATAAAACCCAAGGCTATGTAGCAAAGTTACAGCAGGCTCAGACTGACTTACAGCAGGCCATTGAACAGAAAGATCCGCATCAGCTTCAGGCAACCGCCACTATTTTACAAGAACAACTTCGTGGATTTAGCCAGACATTGTCCTCTTTAAACCTGAAAAGCCAAGAAATCGATTCGATCCGTAATAATATCTTAGAGGCAAACCAGCAGGCTCTTGCTTCTCCTCTACTCAACGGTGAAATTGATTTTAATCAGGTGGATTTTAATAAGGTCCAGGTTCAAATGAATACTATTCAGACAGAAATGCTTAAGCTGGCAGATATGTTGATGCAGAGTTCAGATAAAGATACTCAAGCAACATCTAAACAGGAAGAAAGTTAGAGACATAAAAAAGCCCTATAGTTAGGGCTTTTTATTTTAAATTAACTTATTTTTTCGGGCTTTTGACAACGACTAATTTCTTTTGTGCGAATTCTTTAAAACCATCAATGGAAAGCTCATGACCATAGCCAGAATTCTTTATTCCACCAAATGGTAACTCTGGTGCAGTATCGGTATACCAGTTAATCCAGATCATACCAGTTTCGACTCGGGAAGCTAATTTTTTTGCCCGTTCAATATTTTGAGAATGAATTACACCACCCAGACCATAATGTGAATCATTGGTAATGGCTACAATTTCATCTTCACTCTTGGCAACATAAAGCTGTGCTACCGGACCAAAAAACTCTTCATACCAAGCTGGATTATCACGGCTAATATTTTCTAAAATGGTTGGTTCATAGAAGTTACCATCATGGTCAACCGGCTTACCGCCAGTGACTAGTGTTGCTCCATTTTTTAAAGCATTTTCAACTTGTTCAGTCAGTTTTTCTAACGCATCTGCTGAAGATAAAGGTCCAAGTTGTGTTTCAGGGTCAAGTGGATCACCAATTTTCAAGTCTTTAAAGACTTTAACCATACCGGCTTTAAATTCTTCAGCAATGTTCTCATGTAGAATAAATCGTTTAGCTGCAGTACAGACCTGACCGGCATTATTGATACGTGCCTGACAGCCAATCTTAATTGCTTTTTCCAGATCAGCATCATCCAGAACAATAAAGACGTCATTACCCCCCAGTTCCAAGGTAGATTTGGTGACATGTTTTCCAGCCTGTCCGGCTACTGCACGCCCTGCCCCTTCTGAGCCGGTTAATGCTACACCCTGTACACGCGGGTCCGCGATGATATCCGCTACTTGATCACTATTAATAAATAGATTTGTCCATACTCCCCTAGGTGCACCCGCATCTATGATTAACTGTTCGAATGCTTCGGCACACTGTGGAACAATACTGGCATGCTTCGCCAAAACCGGATTACCAATTGCACAGTTTGGTGCAAACACACGCATCAGTTGATAAAACGGAAAATTCCAGGGTTCAACTGCCATAATGATACCCAGTGGATGATGTTCAACCCATGCTTCGCCCAGTTCTGTTTCATATGACACCGGGGCTAAGAATTCTTTGGCATGGTTTGCATAATATTCAGCAATACGGGCGCAACTTTCAATTTCACCTTCGCCTTGCTTGATCAGTTTACCCATATCCAGCGTCATGAGTTTAGCCAGTTCCGATTTTCGCTCACGCATACTGCTAGCCAGCTTCCGCAGTACATCAATACGGGTATCGACCTGTTGTGACCATTCTGACTTTAGGATTTGTTCTGCTGCATCGAGTGCATTTTGAATATCTTGATTGCTATGAGATGGGTAGTCTTTCAATTTTTGATTATTAAAGGGGTTAACTGATTGATAACTCATAATAAAGTTCCCTGTCTAGGCAATTTAGTTTCTGCTGGAATAAATAAGAATATGTGTTATGTCATGGGAGAGAAAAACATCTAAAGGCTTTACAAGTTAAAAGCCCAAGAGATATGAAATTAAACTAGCATTATTTTTTTACTACTTTATTTTTGCTTACAGAATGGTTCAAAATATTACGGAGTACGGGTAAAAGTTATATCGAGTGGTACAAAATAGATTCAGCCTAGACATTATGAATAAAAAATTGAATAACTGAAGCTCGCCTTTAATTAATATAAAAGTCTGGATCAGCTCGTTAAATAAAAATTTAATAAAATATCTAAAATGAAGAAAAAAATATTATCTATTATTAAGTTAATATAAAAAAATTTTAAACTCAGATTAATAATAAGATACGGTTAATAGAATAAATTGATTTAAAATTTTATAGTGTCCTTAAGAGGCTCAAATATTATATAAAATGCTTACCCCCTATAAAGTATTTTAATTTTGTCTTAAATCATTTGCTCTCAATAACTCTGCTTAGAAATGAATTTTAGTAACTTTACTGTGAAACTGGGCACTAATAAAAATATTTTCATTAAAAAGATTCTTATCATAAAAAAACCACCCTTTCGGGTGGTTTCTTTAATCTCAAACCGACAATTACATTGCACGATTTTTGATTTTACGGATCGTTTCCAGCTGTGCAGCAGTTTCTGCCAGAGCAGCCAGAGCAGCAGCAGAGTCCAGATCACTCTTTTGGTTAGCCAGCAACTGTTCAGCGTTACGACGCGCTTCCATAATTGCTGCTTCATCCAGATTATCGGCACGGATTGCTGAGTCAGCAAGAACCGTTACCACATGTGGCTGAACTTCTAAAACACCGCCAGATACGTAGACGATCTCTTCCGTACCATTTTCCAGCAGGACACGAATCGGTCCTGGCAGGAGCAAAGTTACCAGCGGCGCGTGACCAGGCATAATACCCAGTTCGCCACCAGCCCCTTTTGCAATTAGCATAGTCACAGTGCCTGAGTAAATTGACTCATTTACACTTACGACATCACATTGCATAGTCGCCATGAGAATCTCCTAAATTAGAGTAGCTAATTAAAGTTTCTCGGCTTTAGCAATAACTTCGTCAATACCACCAACCATATAGAACGCTTGTTCTGGGATGTGATCGTATTCACCAGCTAGAAGACCTTTAAAGCCACGAATTGTTTCTTTAAGCGGTACTAATTTACCAGGCGCGCCAGTAAATACTTCAGCTACGTGGAACGGTTGAGAGAAGAAACGCTGGATTTTACGCGCACGGTAAACTACCAGTTTATCTTCTTCAGCCAGTTCGTCCATACCCAAGATTGCGATAATGTCTTTAAGCTCTTTATAACGCTGCAATACATTCTGTACAGAACGTGCAATTTCATAATGCTCTTGACCAACAACCAGCGGGTCTAGCTGACGTGAAGTCGAGTCAAGTGGATCGATCGCTGGATAAATACCAGAAGATGCGATGTCACGGCTCAATACTACAGTTGCGTCCAAGTGAGCAAACGTAGTTGCAGGTGATGGATCTGTCAAGTCATCGGCAGGTACGTATACCGCTTGGATTGAGGTAATAGAACCATTCTTGGTCGATGTAATACGTTCTTGAAGAACACCCATCTCTTCTGCAAGTGTAGGCTGGTAACCTACTGCAGATGGCATACGGCCTAGAAGTGCAGACACTTCAGTACCCGCCAGTGTGTAACGATAGATGTTGTCTACAAACAACAGTACGTCACGGCCTTTACCGTTTTCGTCTTTCTCGTCACGGAAATATTCAGCCATAGTCAGACCAGTTAGCGCTACACGCAAACGGTTACCTGGTGGCTCGTTCATCTGACCGTAGACCATTGCTACTTTGTCTAGAACGTTAGAATCTTTCATTTCGTGATAGAAGTCGTTACCTTCACGAGTACGCTCACCAACACCAGCAAACACAGATAAACCTGAGTGAGCTTTTGCGATGTTGTTGATCAATTCCATCATGTTTACGGTTTTACCAACACCGGCACCACCGAACAGGCCAACTTTACCACCTTTTGCAAACGGGCAAAGCAAGTCAATGACTTTAATACCAGTTTCCAGAAGATCTGTAGAAGCCGCTTGTTCAGCATAAGAAGGTGCTTGACGGTGAATCGGCAAACGCTCTTCAGTCGCTACAGGACCTGCCTCATCAATCGGGCGACCCAAAACGTCCATGATACGGCCCAGACAGGCAGTACCCACAGGAACAGAAATCGGTGCACCAGAGTTAGTTACAGGCAGACCACGTTTAAGACCTTCTGTAGAACCCATTGCGATGGTACGCACAACACCATCACCAAGTTGTTGCTGAACTTCTAAAGTAGTTTCAGTACCGTCAACCTGGAGAGCGTCATAGATCTTAGGAACGCTATTGCGTTCAAACTCGACGTCGATAACCGCGCCGATGATCTGAATGATACGACCGCTACTCATTGCTGTCTCCTCAATTCAAACTAATAATGTTAAACGGCAGCGGCACCGCCAACGATCTCGGAAATTTCCTGAGTAATCGCGGCTTGACGCAGCTTGTTATAAATGAGCTGTAGGTCTTTAATCAGCTGGCCTGCATTGTCAGTTGCAGCTTTCATTGCAACCATACGAGCAGACTGCTCACACGCGATATTTTCAATCACGCCCTGATAAACCATAGACTCGATATAGCGAACCAACAAACCGTTTAGCAGCTCTTCAGCTTCCGGTTCATAGATATAGTCCCAACCATAAGTACGGTTGAGGCTGTCGCCTTCGTTAGCCGGAGCAAGAGGAACAAGCTGGCTTACCGTTGGTTTCTGGGTCATGGCATTAATAAATGCATTAGATACCAGATAAATACGATCGAGTTCGCCTCTATCAAATGCATCGAGCATGACTTGTACAGAACCGGTTAACTGTTCCAGACTTGGAGCATCCCCTACTTGTGTAGTAGCGCCAAGCACTTTACCGCCGTAGTTTTTAAAAAACGAAACCGCTTTTTGACCAATTAAAGCAAATTCAACTTCAATTGACTGCTCACGTTGTTGCTGAACATGCTGAACAACTTTCTTGAACAGGTTAATGTTCAAGCCACCCGCAAGACCACGATCTGAAGACACGATGATATAGCCAACGCGCTTAACCGGGCGCTCAACCATATAACGATGTTTGTATTCAGGGTTTGCTTGTACCAGGTGAGCAATTACACGGTGCATATTTTCGGCATACGGACGGCCCTGAGCCATGCGCTCTTGCGCACGACGCATTTTTGAAGCAGCAACCATCTGCATCGCACGCGTAATCTTCTGCGTGGACTTGATACTTGCGACCTTGGCGCGAATTTCTTTTAAATTTGCCATACGCTTAACCTAATATTCGGAAGCTCAAGGAGCCTCCGAAGGTTGATCCGTGAAACAAACTTAACTAATCAATTAGTAAGTTTGAGTCGCTTTGAAGCTCTCAATACCTGCTTTAATTGCAGCTTCGATGTCTTTGTTGTAATCACCAGTTTCATCGATTTGTTTCATGAGTGCAGCATGTTCAGAGCGGAAGTACGCAATGAGTGCAGCATCAAAGTCTACAATTTTCTTCACTTCAACATCAGCCATGTAGCCTTCGTTTGAAGCATAGATAGATACAGCTTGGTCAGCAATTGAATATGGAGCATATTGTTTCTGCTTCATCAGTTCAGTTACACGTTGACCATGTTCAAGCTGCTTACGAGTTGCTTCATCAAGATCAGATGCAAACTGGGCAAATGCTGCCAGTTCACGGTACTGAGCAAGAGCAGTACGGATACCACCAGCCAATTTCTTAATAATCTTGGTCTGAGCAGAACCACCAACACGCGATACCGAGATACCTGCGTTCACAGCAGGACGAATACCCGCATTGAACAGAGAGGTTTCAAGGAAGATCTGACCGTCAGTAATCGAAATTACGTTCGTTGGTACGAATGCAGATACGTCACCGGCTTGTGTTTCAATAATTGGCAATGCAGTTAATGAACCAGTCTGGCCTGTAACTTCACCATTGGTGAATTTCTCAACGTAATCAGCAGATACACGAGAAGCACGCTCAAGAAGACGCGAATGTAGATAGAACACGTCACCTGGATACGCTTCACGACCTGGTGGACGACGTAAAAGCAGTGAAATTTGACGATACGCAACTGCTTGTTTAGACAGATCATCATAGATGATCAGAGCGTCTTCACCGCGGTCACGGAAATACTCACCCATTGTACAGCCAGAGTATGGAGCCAGATACTGCATTGCTGCAGGATCAGCTGCTGCCGCTGCGACAACAGTGGTATATGCCATCGCACCACTTTCTTCCAGCTTGCGCACAACATTAGCGATGGTCGATTGTTTCTGACCAATTGCCACATATACACACTTAATGCCAGAGTTTTTCTGAGCGATGATGGCATCGATCGCCATTGCTGTTTTACCAGTCTGACGGTCACCAATGATCAGCTCACGCTGACCACGACCTACAGGGATCATGGTGTCTACTGATTTATAACCAGTTTGGACAGGCTGATCTACTGATTGACGCCAAATTACACCTGGTGCTACTTTTTCAACAGCATCAGTCATTTTTGCATCAATAGGGCCTTTACCATCAATCGGGTTACCCAAAGCATCTACGACACGACCTAAAAGTTCAGGACCAACCGGAACTTCTAATACACGGCCTGTACAACGAGCTTTTTGACCTTCTTGAAGGTTTAGGTAGCTACCTAAAACAACGGCACCCACTGAATCCTGTTCTAGGTTCAGTGCCATACCAAATAAGCCGCCGTCGAATTCGATCATTTCACCGTACATTGCATCAGCAAGACCGTGAATGCGCACAATACCGTCGGATACCATAACAATGGTACCTTCGTTTTTAGCGGTCGCGCTGGTGTCCAGATCGCCGATACGCTGTTTAATGAGCGCACTGATCTCGGATGGATTCAGTTGTTGCATTGCGCTATACCTCAATCTTTTATAAGTTCAGTCTTCTGTTTTGCGTTATGCAAGAAGACGAGTCCGCATTTTTTCAAGCTTGTTCAGCGCAGAATCATCTATCACTTGATCGCCCGCACGAATTACAACACCCGCGATTAACGCCGGATTCACTTCAACGCTAACATTTACAGCGGCATTAAAACGTTTTTGTAACGCATCTGCCAGCAGCTGTTCCTGTTCTGCATTCAAGGGAAAAGCCGATTCGATAACGACATCGACTGTATTGTTATTCTGTGACTTAAGCTCTTCATACTCTGCAGCAATTTCAGGAAGCAATGCCAAACGGTCATTGTCTGCCAGCAAAATCAGAAAGTTTGACACTGCCTGACTTTGTTGTTCACCTAAAACCTTTGCAAAAAGTTCCACCTGTTGTACAGGTGTAAGCTCAGGACGATTTAAATAAGCGGAAAATGCTTCGTCTTGCACCGCAGCACTGAGCACTTGTAACGCATTCGACCAATTGTCAGTTGCACCTTGCTCAGAAGCGTAAGCAAATGCTGCTTTGGCGTACGG
The DNA here is from genome assembly GCF_002307755.1 of Acinetobacter sp. UBA1297. Classification (NCBI taxonomy): domain Bacteria; kingdom Pseudomonadati; phylum Pseudomonadota; class Gammaproteobacteria; order Moraxellales; family Moraxellaceae; genus Acinetobacter; species Acinetobacter sp. UBA1297. Next base: position 129,132 of record NZ_DBUF01000014.1, on the reverse strand, counting down.
GCGTGCCAACGTCAAGAGTTCAGCCATAATCGCCTCGCTTAAAGTTTAGCAGCCAGCTGGGTCAGCATGGCATTGTGAGCTTGCGCATCAACTTGCTGGTTCAGGATTTTTTCTGCACCGGATACTGCCAAGGCAGCAACTTGTTGACGTAATTCTTCGCGAGCAGAATTGATCTCCTGATCAACAGCTTCTTTTGCCTGTTGACGAATACGCTCACCTTCAGCCGCAGCTTGAGTACGCGCTTCTTCGATCAGCTGTGCTGCACGACGGTTCGCTTGTTCGATCAATTGAGCCGCTTGTGCTTTAGCCACGTCAAGCTCTTGCTTTACTTGCGCCTGTGCATCGGCAAGATCAGCTTTCGCTTTTTCAGCAGCATTTAAGCCATCAGCGATACGACGCTGACGCTCACTAATCGCATTGATTAGTGGTGGCCAGACAAACTTCATGCAGAATGCGACAAAAACCGCAAATGCAATCGCTTGGCCAATCAATGTGAGGTTGATATTCATTTAGCAATTCCTCAAATAGTGGAGTTTTGGGAATTAAGCTGATTAACCTACAAATGGATTTGCGAAGATGAAGAACAAACCAATACCAACGCCGATCATAGGCACAGCATCAAGAAGACCCGCGATTAGGAACATACGAGTTTGAAGTTGTGGAGCCAATTCTGGTTGACGTGCAACAGCTTCAAGGAAGCGACCGCCCAGAAGACCAAAACCAATCGCAGTACCTAAAGCACCGAAAGCGATCAAGATAGCAGATGCAATTGCAACTAGACCTAAAGTGAGTTCCATGAAAAATTCCTCAGAGGTTAGGTTTTATACCAAATTAAATTAAAAAATTGTGCCTAACCGTCTGATAACAGTCAGGCAATACCATTAATGTTTTTCGCTTGCCATGCTCAAGTATACGATGGTCAGCATCATGAAAATGAACGCCTGCAACGTAATAACAAGAATGTGGAAGATAGCCCAAGGCACAGATAACGCCCATTGGATCCAGAACGGTAAAAGCGCGATCAAGATGAAGATCAACTCACCCGCATACATATTACCGAACAGTCGAAGTGCCAATGAAATTGGACGTGCAAGGAAAGTTACCAGTTCCAGAATTAAGTTCACTGGAATAAGTAACGCTTTTGCAACTGGGTTACTTGGGTTGAATGGGTTAAGTGCCAACTCGCCAACAAAGCCACCAACACCCTTTTCACGGATGCTGTAAAACAAGATCAGGACAAATACTGACAGGGACATACCTAAGGTAATGTTCGGGTCAGTAGATGGAACAATCTTGAAGTAAACGTGGTGAGGATCCATACCAAATACACTTGCACCAATCTGCTGAGCCAGGTAAGGAACCCAGTCAACAGGAATCAGGTCCATCAGGTTCATGAGGAAAATCCACACGAAGATGGTCAGTGCCAATGGCGCAATCAAGCGAGATTTGCCATGGAAAGTATCACGAACACTTGAGTCAACGAACTCAATGATCATTTCGATTGCAGACTGGAATTTGGTAGGAACACCAGAATTGGCTGCTTTAGCAACCAGCCAGAATAATAAACAGAAAATCACACCAAGGCCAATTGACCAACCCATTGAATCCAAGTGAATTGCAGTGAACCCCATCTGTTGAGCTTCTTCAGCAGTCTCGGCCAATTTCCAAGTACCGTCCGGCATTTTGCCATAGGTCATATTGGTCAAGTGATGCTTAATATACTCTGTCGAAGTAAGGGCATGTTCTTCAGCAGCCATAAATCACACCTGGTCAATGTCAAATAATAAATAGAGCTGGTGAATATCGCGTGCTGCCTGATATCTCACACATCTCCAAAAAAACTTTTCAATTTCTGCTGCGCTTAAACTCGTTTTTGTAGTCGAGACACCCAAAACGGGGCAACCCAAGACATGCTCTGAACGAGTATAAATCCACAAAACAATGCCACCGGTGACAGTGGTTGTACATTGCTTAAAATTAAAATAAAGCCAACAATCATGATTGCAAACTTGCCGAGCATGCCCCGGTACATATTCAATAGAACCTGCTTTGAAGCTCTTGCCCCGGCAGTTCTAAATGACTGCCATGAGAAATAACTGCTTGCAAGCCAGCACACCAATGCACCAAGTGCGGCACTTAATGCTGCGGTTGTATCACTTACAAGCCATGCTATCAAAGCAGACACAGGTATCATAAATGCTTGCAGGTAGACCAAAGCTTTCGCTAACCGTCGGTCAATCAAGCGACTAGTTCGGCTCATTTTTACCCACTTACAGCATAAATGCTTGACAAGTTTAGCTGATGATCGTTTTTAATCGCAGGCATTATAGAGTTACACCCCTGAACATGCAATCTTTTCCCGATTGAACTATGGTTTTTTTCAATCCTCAGCCAGTTCTTGAGAGATTTTCAGGGTGTTTATTTTTTATCTGTTTATCGTGCATTTACTACACAGCGATGGGCCTGATCAGCGAGATCTTTCCACGCTACAATAAAATCCTGCTCATTACTCATACTTTCGTCGACCTTCTGGAATATGATCGGATTCAGGCTACGATACTGGACCTGGCTGGCATGGCCTTCTGCCAGCAAACACATTTTTTGACTTGGCCGCTGCTGGTTCAGGTAACGAATCTGACTCATAGTTGGAGCAATATGTGGATCATCAGTTAAGGCACCAGCAAAGCGCAGATTAAGAGGTCTTTCCAAATATTGGTAAGCATCATGATAAGACCAGTATGGGCGTGACTGACCAGTCTGGTTATATTGTTGCGTCACTTTGAGCATACGTGCTGCAAATGTCCGTGCATTATTCCAGTAAGCCTGCCGATGTGCCGGATACTGCTGTGAACGTAAGGCCGCTATAAAAAAGCCGATACGTACCGCATTATTCGGATCAAGCCAGATATGGGTATCGACAGTATTTGGTAATGCTTTACCACGTGTATTTCGAAGTGGCAGCAGCTTCACCAGTCCTGAATCCAGGATAGAAATTGCTTTAGGCTGGCTGCTCAATACCTTGTCTAAAGGAGCTTCATGAGCTTTCCCAAGCCAGATCACCAGAGAAGCATCCTGAATGATCTTACGGTGAGCCGGCTTTAGAGTAATATCATGCCCGCTCTGATTGGCTAATAGTAGCTTGGGTTGCTCGATTCCTTGGGTAACTGCTTTACTGATCAGGTAAATAGGTTGTGTAGATACAACCAGGTCATTTGACCAGCTTAAGGTACAACTGCATAGTGCCAGAGCAACAAGAATAAAACGTAACATAAAGAAGAAACCAAGACCCTTTAATGTTATAATATAACAATTCTACAAAAATACCTATGCCTGTTCGAAACATGCTTAGGCTTCATGTTAATATTTAATAAATTATTTTCGAGGTTTTAGCATGAGCTCATGTTCACATGGACATCATGACACATTGCACGGCGTACATGACCATCATAACGTTGAAGCACGTCTTGCTGAAGCAGAAAGCTTATGTATTGCCTCGGGTGCACGTCTTACTCCTTTACGTAAACAGGTGCTGGAGCTGATTCTGAAAGCTTCCAGCCCGATGGGGGCCTATGACCTGCTGGCTAAAATGAAAAGTAATACTGACCGGCCGGCTGCACCACCTACTGTTTACCGTACGCTAGAGTTTCTGCTGGAAAAAGGCCTTATTCACCGTTTGACTTCGATTAATGCCTATATTCCCTGTTGTCATCCAAGAGAAGGTCATCAGGCTGCTTTTCTGATCTGTACGCGCTGCCACATTGTTAAAGAGGCATCGGCACAAGGCTTGATGCAGCAGCTGGAACAACTGGCAGCTTCTGATCATTTCAATGCGCACCACAGTATTATCGAGATTTCAGGATTATGTCAGCAGTGCAGCACCACGGCCTAAGCTCTCCCCTGCCCCTGGTCTCTCTTGAAGATATCAGTGTAAGGCTTGATGAGCTGGATATTCTTAAGCAGGTTAATTTTACGCTCCATGAGCGGGAGATTGTGACCCTGATCGGTCCAAACGGTGCTGGCAAGTCTACCCTGATTAAGATATTGCTGGGCATTATGCAGCCGAGCACTGGTCATGTCCGCACAGCTAAAACGCTAAAGATGTCGTATGTGCCACAAAAATTTAACCCATCACATAGCTTGCCATTGCGCGTCAAAGACCTGCTGGCTTTAGAAAACTGCTCCCAGCAGATCAAATCAGAAATCATCCGAGATACGGGTATCAGCAAGTTAGAGTTATCTAAAGTGCAACAACTTTCCGGAGGTGAACGGCAACGGGTATTACTGGCACGTGCATTACTGCGCCAGCCAGATATCCTGGTTCTGGATGAACCCATGCAAGGGCTTGACATTCAGTCTGAGGCCGAACTGTATGCCTATGTACGGAGCCTGCCGGAACGTTATGGCTGTGCCGTATTAATGGTTTCTCATGACTTGCAGTGGGTCATGCAAGGCACGCATCGTGTGGTTTGCCTCAACAAGCATATCTGTTGTAGTGGCCTGCCAGAGAATGTTCAGCAACATCCTGAATATCAGGCAATCTTTGGAACCCAACGTGTATTTTATCAGCATCATCATGACCGCTGTGCGCATGGCGACCATGCTGAACCCTGTCAGCATGATGCCCGCCCACATATCCACCCTGAACCGGAAGTTTAAGTAATGATGGAATGGCTACAACTTCTGCTTCCTGCCTGGATTATGGGTACCCTGCTGGTCTTTCTGACCGCTCCACTTGGCTGTCTGATGCTGTGGCGACGGATGTCATTTTTTGCCGACACCATGGCGCATGGCACTTTACTTGGCGTTGCCGTTGCAGGTGCACTTAGCTTACCACTATGGATGGGTGTTACTTTACTGGCCTTATTACTGGTGGCAGTGTTATGGGTATTGCATGATCCGCGCTTGCCGAGTGATGCTTTACTGGCACTGTGTTCAGCGACCCTGCTCTGTTCTGGCCTGTTGTTTATCCAGCACTTGCCCAGTTTAAGGCCTGAACTGCTCAGTTATCTGTTCGGTGACCTGCTTACAATCAGCTGGAATGACTTACCTACATTTGCTGCGGTTATTCTGCTGGCACTCGCCGTGCTTTATAAATCATGGCAAGCCCAGATCCGTACTGCAATTGATCCGGATATTGCAGCCAGCGAAGGCATCCATAACCAATGGCAGCGCCTGATTTTCATGTTACTGCTGGCGCTGTTTACAGTTCTGGCATTGCGTGCCGTAGGTTCTTTACTGATGGGAGCATTACTGGTCATACCTGCGCTGACGGCACGTCTGCTTGCACATTCACCCAGACAGATGGTGATCTGGGCATTTGTGATGGCACAGATTGGAATAACGGTAGGACTATGGTCAAGTGCTGGTCTAGACATTTCGACCGGCTTAAGTATTGTACTTACTATGGCAATTTTATTTATCCTGATTTTTACTGTACAGAAGATCAGAACAAGTATTTCATAAGGCTTAAGCCTGTATAAAATTTTGTGGGGTTTTTAATGACTGCTCAATCGGTAATCCTTCCCTTACCTTCTGACCATGCACGTTTTATCAGTTTACGTTTAAAAGATTTGTCAGTGGCTGAGCTTAAGGAGCAAATCGCGCTACTGCATAGTACACGAGACCGTTTGATTACCCAGCACCCTGCTGCACAGATTAAAGCGGCAGTCGCTTTCGGTCCAGAAATATGGCCCCAGCTTTATAAAGAAATGCCTCCTGGCTTTAAACAGCTTGCTCCTCAGCAGGGTACTTTTCAGATGCCGGTGGTACCTGCCGATGTATTCATTCATATTGCCAGCGCACGTGCCGACATCTGTTTTGCCTTGAGCCAGGCATTTTTTGAGGGAATCAAAGACAAGGTTGAGGTGCTGGATGAGCGGATATGTTTTCGCTACTTTGATGGACGTGATATTACCGGCTTTATTGACGGTACTGAAAACCCACAATTTAACGATGACCGTGCAGAGGTTGCGCTTCTGCCTGAAGACAGCGGTGTATTTGCAGATGGATCATTTATTTTTGCCCAGCGTTATGCACATGACCTGGAAAAATGGAAACGTTTAAAAGTAGATACTCAAGAGCAGATCATGGGCCGTACCAAACTTGAGTCTATTGAACTGGATGATGAGGTAAAACCTGAGAATGCGCATATAGCACGTACCGTGGTAGAAGATGAAAATGGTGAAGAAATGGAGATTCTTCGTCATAGTCTCCCATATGGTGATGGGAAAGGTGATCAGGGTCTTTTCTTTATTGCGTATACTAAAGATCTTAACATTATCGATCTCATGCTGAACCGTATGTTTGGAAGCAGTAGTGATGGTATTCATGACCGTTTATTACACTTTGTCACTCCACTTGATGGGGCATATTACTTTGTGCCTAGTGCAGAATTACTTGAAGTGATATTAGAGAGTTAAAAAACTGAAGGGTATATTTTTAAAGCTCTAGAGTGTTTTAGAGCTTTCTTATATTTTTATAATATGATATTTAGAATTTATAAATTTAACTATATTCGTTATGATATTTACTAAAAATAACTATATCTTTAACTTAATAATTAATTTATCTTCTTATAAAGAGTTTAATTAAAAACCTAAAAATAAGTAACTTATTTTTTCTATACTCATTATTTATATTAGATCTCTTCCATAAATCAAAAAATGATTTTCTTTATGACTATGACATCCATCTATAATTTTTAATTATTGATGTTATAAATTGGGCGCATTTTAATGCAAGATCACCGTAATCGTCCAGCTTTGGGATTAAAGTCTTTTTTATTGAATAATAAAAAAGGAGCCGAAGCTCCTTGAATTTACTTAAAGTTAAAAAGGAATTCTTTTATAGCGACGATATTCCGGTTTCCAGAAGTTCTCTTCAATACACTTCTGTAAGAGCTCATCATTAATGAGAGGAGCAACTTCAGCTTCCATAGCTGCTTTCGCAACTTTAAAAGCAATGATTTTAGAAACCTTTTGAATCTCATCAATACTCGGCAATAAGTCTGCCTCTGGATCAATTAACATAGGTGAACAATCTGCCAGGGCATTACTCGAAGCCATAAGCATGCTATCTGTAATCCGGGTGGCGCCACAGGCAATTACACCTAAACCAATACCTGGAAAAATATATGAGTTATTACACTGGGAAATCTCATAAATTTTGCCATGATAATTGACCGGTGCAAACGGGCTACCGGTTGCAATTAAAGCTTTCCCCTCTGTCCACTGGATAATATCGGCGGGTACAGCCTCAACCTGAGAAGTTGGATTAGAAAGTGGCATTACAATTGGACGCTCACAATGCGCATGCATAGTTTTAATAATTTCTTTAGTAAATAGTCCGGGCTGCCCAGATACTCCAATCAATACACTTGGCTGAGCATTCCTGACCACATCCAGCAGAGAGATAACTTCACCCATATCAGCCCAGTCGGCAATGATATCTGCACGCTGCGCCAGTTTACGCTGGAAATCCCGCAGATTTGGCTGGTTTTCAGTAATCAGGCCAAAACGATCGACCATATAAACACGTGCTCGTGCTTCGGTATCAGTTAAACCTTCCGCAACCATTTGTGCCACAATCTGCTCAGCAATACCGCAACCGGCTGAGCCTGCACCCAGGAATGCCACAACCTGATCTTTAAGCTGCTTGCCAGCAGCACGGCTGGCTGCTATCAGGCTTCCTACTGATACTGCTGCAGTTCCTTGAATATCATCATTAAAACAGCAGATTTTGTTGCGGTAAGTCTGCAATATTGGCATTGCATTATTCTGGGCAAAATCTTCAAACTGAATTAAGGCTTTTGGCCAGCGGCGTTTAATGGCATTAATCACCTGATCAATAAAGGCATAATACTCATCACCAGTAATACGTGGCTGTCGCCATCCCATATAAATCGGGTCATTTAAGAGTTGCTGGTTATTGGTACCCACATCAATGGTAATAGGCAAGGTATAAGCCGGGCTGATTCCGCCACATGCGGTATATAAAGAGAGCTTGCCAATAGGAATCCCCATTCCGCCAATACCCTGATCTCCTAAGCCCAGAATACGTTCGCCATCTGTAATAACGATAACTTTTACATTCTTTTTGCTGACATTCTGCAAGATGTCATCAATATGTTCACGGTCCGGATAAGAAATAAAAATTCCTCGGTGTCGACGATATATGTCAGAAAAACGCTGACAGGCCTCACCCACTGTTGGTGTATAAATTATCGGCATCATCTCACTTAGATGATTCTCGATCAGGTGGTAAAACAAGGTTTCATTAGTGTCTTGGATATTTCGTAAATAAATATGCTTATTGATTGCATCATTAAAAGAAGAGTACTGTTGATAGGAGCGCTGGCTCTGCTCTTCGATACTTTCAATAATATGCGGAATTAAACCGTGCAGATTAAATGTACTGCGTTCTTCTTCGGTAAAGGCAGAACCTTTGTTTAATAGCGGGAGTTCTAATAGGGTGTAGCCAGCATAAGGAATATATAATGGATGCTTGCTTTGCTCTGTGGTCATTTATCTCATACCTATAGACTTGGTCCAGATTGACTAAAATGTAAGGATCTGTCCAGTCTTCAACTTTCATTCACTTGATTTAGCCCTTAGCTTAAGCGTTTTTTATATAAAATGGGTATTTCGAACAGTGATACTGATATTGAGAGTATTTACATAGAGAATAAGAAAGTTATCGAAGACTGGATCTGGTTTTATATTGTCCTGAACAGGATTCTGATGAAACTTTATTTTGTTATACTTCTGTGCTATTTAACTCTCTGAAAATAATAATGACTAATAATAAAGCTCTACTTTTTGATTTTATTGATGATTAGTGTTTTTCTGGCTGCAGATGGCAACTATTGAGCCATTTCAAAAATAAGGGAAGATTTAAGCTCTGTTTTGATCATAAAAGAATTATTAAATTTTGCCCCAAAGGCATAAGAGATATTCATAAAATTACTCTCAATCCATTGGGGCAGCTCAGTGACACATTCTGAAGAATCCAGCAGGTTTATATAAAAAAGAGAAAGTTTAAATTCTTCAAAACAAACCTGAGCAAAATTATATTTTATCTTTTGAGTTCAATGGTCAGATAGCTTATCAAAAGCTGGTTTTCTATTTGTATGAGCAGCAGTGAATAAGTCTAGACTAATAAACTAGAGACTAGACAGATCCGGCTCTTCTCTTACCCGACAATAAAAACTGCCAATCCCTTTGCGCTTTATCATCTTCCAGAAGCGGAATATGTTCAAACAAAAGTCCAAAATAATAAAAATTAATAAAGTCTACTATTCCCGCAACCTTTATACCTTTCATCTTAACCACGCTGAACTGCTAGAAAAACCACTGACCGCACGGAATTAATTAACGCTGAGGTGGAGATGGCGGGGTCATATCAACTAACAGGCCGGCTATACGGCGTACCAGTGGCAATAGGATCAGTACCGCTGGAAATGCAGCCAGCCAAGATAACATCCAGGCACAAAACCAGAGATGAAAGAAATTTTCGACCCAACCTAAACTGCGTAAAAGATTAATCATGGAAATTATTCCACTCATCAGACAGGATAAAATAAGAGGTATTATCCAGGCAGCGCATGCTGCCGGTAGCTTCGGGATACTGCCGATAATGGTCGCACGCGTTTGGTTCATGGCATAACTCTAGGTTTTTAATATAAATTTATAAAATATTTTCCAGATTTCTTGAGGAAAATAAGCAGCATTATAGCATTTCCTGTAATGAAACGGCCAAAGCGCTTTTAATCCCTGTAAATGCACTCCCCCAAGCTGCTGGAAATTTGTTATATTTGCTCTCTTTCCGCGATACTTATTTTTCGACTGATTATGAATACGGCAATACAAGCAGCTCTTGATCATGCAGTACAATCCCTTCAGAACCAAGGGGTACTCCCCACTGAGTGGACCAACAGCAGTAGCCTGACCCGAACCAAAGACCGCAGTCATGGCGATTTCGCATCTAATATTGCCATGATCGGGGCAAAAGCTGCTGGTATGAAGCCGCGTGATCTGGCTGAAAAAATTCTGGCAAACCTGCCTGAAGTGGCTGACATTAGCAAAGCTGAAATTGCTGGTCCGGGCTTTATCAATTTCTTTTTAAATGCTGACCAGCGCTTTGCGGTACTCGACCAGATTCAGGCTCAAAAAGACCAATATGGTCGCACGCAGGTTAATGCTGCGAAAAAAATTCAGGTTGAGTTTGTCTCTGCCAATCCGACATCTAGCCTGCATGTAGGTCATGGCCGTGGTGCTGCTTACGGCATGACCGTCGCTACTTTGCTTGAGGCGACAGGTGCAAAGGTTGATCGTGAATATTATGTCAATGATGCTGGCCGTCAAATGGATATTCTGGCGACCTCTACTTACCTGCGTTATCTTGAACTGTTAGGACAAGATTTAGTTTTTCCTAAAAATGCCTACCAAGGTGACTATGTCAAGGAAATCGCACAGGGCATTATCGACCTGAAAGGTAAAACTTATGTACACCTAGTCGCTGATGTCTATAAAGATGTTCCGGAAGATGTTCAATATGCTGCTGAGCCAGACAGTGAAGGTAATAAAGTCGTTCTCTCTGGTGATAAAGAAAAGCATATTGATGGCCTGATTTTTAATGCCCAGCACTTACTGGGTGAAGGTTATCGAGTGTTTCACCAGGCAGCGCTTAAAGCCATTCTAGATGATATTAAAGATGATCTGGGCGAGTTCGGTGTAACGTTTAATGAATGGTTTAGTGAAGCTTCGCTCACTGAAAAAATTGATGAAGCCCTACAAACCTTGGATCAACGCGGCTTTTTATATGAAAAAGATGGCAACATCTGGTTTAAATCAACCGAATTTGGTGATGAAAAAGACCGTGTAGTAAAACGCCGTAATGGCCAGACCACTTATTTTGCCTCGGATATTGCCTATCATCTCAATAAACTGCAACGCGGTTATACCGACCTGATTGATATCTGGGGTTCAGATCACCATGGTTATATCTCGCGGGTAAAAGCTGCAATTGAGGCAATGGGCTATGACTCAAAGAAACTGACTGTTTTACTGGTACAGTTTGTGAGTTTATGGCGTAGTGGTGAAATGGTTCAGATGTCTTCGCGTTCCGGACAGTTTGTAACCTTGCGTGACCTGCGTAAAGAAGTTGGCAATGACGCAGCACGTTTTTATTATGTAATGCGTAAATCTGAACAGCATATTGACTTTGACCTTGACCTTGCAGTCTCGCAAAGTAAAGATAATGCCGTATATTATATCCAGTATGCGCATGCACGTATCTGCCGTATGCTAGAAAAAGCCGCGAGTAATGGTATTGTTTTGAATGTCTCTACAGCACGTAGCCATGCACCGCGCCTGGAACTTGATGCAGAAACCGAACTGCTGGCCAAGCTGGCGGCTTACCCGGATATTGTGATTCGTGCAGCCAATGTTTATGAGCCGCATCAGGTCGGTAACTACCTGAAGGAATTGGCAGCGCTTTTCCACGGTTGGTATAATGAACATAAAGTACTTGGTGATGATGCTGAACTGACTCAGGCCCGTCTACTACTTTCTGTAAATGTTCAGCAAGTACTTCGTAATGGCCTGGAACTGCTCGGTGTGTCTGCACCGACTACCATGTAAAATAACAAGAGAGGTTTCCACGTGTTTGGAAAAACGCAACGCGGTGTATCTGAACGGTCAACTAAGCCAAAGCAGCCCCTGATTCCGAAATGGTTGGGGACGCTGGTCGCTATATTGGCTGTACTCTGCCTGGCAGTTATATTGATGCTCTGGAAACCGTGGGAACCGGTTAAACCGAAAAACCAGATTACCTCCGAGCACTACCAGGAAGAAACCAACAAGGATTACCGTTTCTATGACTTGCTGCCACAACAGCAGGTTACACCAATTCCTGAACAGGCTATTCCTGAGACCACTAAAGATACTGCACCTGTAGTAATCGTAGAAGCACCTGAACCAGTACAACCTGCCACGCCGGCAGATGCAGTACCAGCAGATGGTAGCCTGGATGTGACTGAAGCGCCTGTACCACGTCAGCCATCGTTTATTTTACAGGTACGCAGTTTTCCAGATCCTGATAGTGCTGATGCACGCCGTGCCGAAATTATCTTGAATGGTCTTTCTGCTGATGTCATCAAAACCACTGAAAATGGCCAAACCTGGTATCGGGTCATTTCTGGGCCGTATGACTCACAGGAAGCTGCTGTCATTGCACAGCAGACTTTACAACATAGTGGTATTGATTCAATTGTGGTAAAACGTTAGACCTGAAAAAATAGAAAAGGATGCGGTCGCATCCTTTTTTATTTATAGCTGATAAATAATAAATACAGTTATACTTGAGCCTGTTCCGGGTCCCGTGCCTTAGCCTGCTGATAAGCGGGACGCACATGAATTCGGGCTAAATATTTCTGTATATTGGGATAATGTCCTTGTAGGCGTGTTGCCATAGCTTCAAGCGGAAAACTCATCTGGATATCAGCAAAACTGAATTGACCCGCGACATACTCATGCTGGCCCAGATACTGCTCCAGAAAAGCAATATGATCTTTTAAGCGTGGCTGAACAAATCCGGCCCGGATACCATCCGTAATCTTATTGGCAAGCGGACGAATCAGAAAAGGGACCCGCTCTCCTACTTTTGAAATCACCAGTTGAAACACCAGTAAAGGCATTAGTGAACCTTCGGCATAATGCATCCAGTAAATATAATCACGCAGAGAAGCAGGATCGGTTGGCTTAAAATGTGATTCTTGATCATACTGGCTTTGCAGGTATTCCAGGATTGCACCAGACTCAGCCAGTACATGACCGTCATCTGTTAAGATAGGGGCTTTACCCAATGGATGAATGGCCTTTAAACTATCTGGGCCGGTATAATCTGGCTGACGGCGATAAAATTCAATCTGATAATCTAGTCCTAACTCTTCTAGAGCCCAAAGAATACGGAACGAACGGGATTGTTCCAGATGATGTAGAGTTAGCATGGTTTTATTCCTGAGTTTATTGTGTTTATAAAAATTAAATTATCAAAACAACAGCAGCTAGCCTATTATTTTATATACTATCACCAGTCATTAGGGGACTTATTTGGCAGGACGCATTTGTCCGGGAACAGGAGGTGCTTCAAGTCGCGGTCCAGCATGACCCTCAACGTTTCCAAAACGGTGATCATGTTTCTCCCATTGCTCACGCGCCTGTCTTATTTCTTCAGAAGTTCGTGCAACCAGATTCCACCACAGGACTATTGGCGTTTCAAATGGTGCGCCGCCTATCAATAAAAGACGGGCATCTTTATTTAATTCAAGTTCAATCTCTTCCAGACCAGGGGGCAATACCAGCATATTTTGTTTATGTAATTCATGGCCGTTCACTTGTGCATTGCCTTCCAGAACAAGAAAACCATATTCAAATTGTGGATTTAAAGTAAAAACCTGCCGACTATCTTCTCTAGCTTTTAAATCAACACCGAGCAACGGACTATAAACCTGTACCGGAGAAGACTGTCCTAGAAATTCACCGACCAGTACAGTACATTGTAGCTGATCCTTTTCGACAACTGGCAACTGAGGATAATGTTCAAATTTAGGTAACATGTTGCGCTGCTCATCAGGTAAGGCAATCCAGAGCTGAGCAGCATGCATCCTGGTCTCTGACTCAGGAGAAACTTCGGTATGGGTAATTCCATATCCTGCTGTCATCAGATTGACTTGTCCCGGCTCAATGAGCTGTTCAGAGCCGATACTATCCCGGTGCATTACCGTTCCTTCAATCATCCAGGTAAAAGTTTGCAGTCCGATATGAGGATGCGGCCCCACCTTCATGCCCTGCCCCGGTTTAAATGTGGCTGGTCCCGCATGATCTAGGAAACACCATGCACCAATCATACGTTTATAACGGCTGGGCAGAGCCCGCTGAATTACAGTACCCTGTCCAATTTCAGCGGTACGGGTAGCTATTTCTTGTAATTGAGTTGCATGTGGCAGTATATGCTCTGCCGGCTCTATAGTTCCGGTCCCTGATTGATTCATCTTTATACTCTTATCATGTTTTATATAAAATCTGCTTGATCTGATTCGGTTATAACGTAAATTTTCTGCATAAAAAAGGACGCGAAAGCGTCCTTTTTAATAAGGGATATTTTAAGCCAGCTAACTAGAGCATTTTAAAACTGATTTATAGAAAACCCTAATAAAATGCTTCAACCTGTAAATAGCCTGTTTATTCCCATTCAATCGTAGCAGGTGGTTTAGATGACACATCATATACCACACGTGATACATCTTTAATTTCATTCATGATACGGGTAGATATACGGTCTACCAGGTCATAAGGCAAATGAGCGAAACGTGCTGTCATAAAGTCAACTGTCTCCACAGCACGCAGTGCAATCACCCATGCATAACGACGGCCATCCCCTACTACACCCACAGATTTGACAGGCTGGAATACAGCAAATGCTTGGGCAGTCTTGTCATACCAGCCACTGGCACGTAATTCCTGCATGAAAATATCATCAGCAAGACGCAGAATATCAGCATATTCCTTTTTCACTTCACCCAGAATACGCACACCAAGGCCCGGGCCCGGGAATGGATGACGATAGATCATGCTATGCGGCAGGCCTAAGGTCGTACCCAATTTACGTACTTCATCCTTAAACAGGTCACGTAACGGTTCAACCAGTTCAAAAGCCAGGTCATCTGGTAAACCGCCTACATTATGATGCGATTTAATCACATGGGCCTTGCCCTGTTTGCTGGCAGCAGATTCAATCACATCTGGATAAATCGTACCTTGTGCCAGGAATTTTACACCGTCGAGCTTACGAGCTTCTTCAGCAAAAACTTCAATAAACTCGCGGCCGATAATTTTACGTTTTTTCTCTGGATCAACTTCGCCTGCCAATGCGCCAAGGAAGCGCTCTTCAGCAGCAGCACGGATTACACGGATTCCCATATTCTGCGCAAACATCTGCATAACCTGATCGCCTTCATTCAGACGTAAAAGGCCATTGTCGACAAATACGCAAGTTAGCTGGTCTCCAATCGCTTTATGCAACAATGCTGCTACAACAGATGAATCTACGCCACCTGAAAGTCCCAGCAATACTTTTTCATTACCAATCTGTTCACGTAACTGTTCTACACGCAAATCGATAATATGTTCTGGAGTCCATAGACCACGACAGCCACAGATCTGATGTACAAAATTGGAAAGTAACTCTGCACCTTTAGAGGTATGTGTTACTTCTGGATGAAACTGGATGCCATAGAAGCGGCGTTCTTCATCAGAAACCATAGCAATTGGACAGCTTGGCGTACTGGCAGTCACACTAAAACCGGCTGGTAGCTGACTCACTTTGTCACCATGGCTCATCCAGACATGCAGCTGGTTTTCACGGTCTTGCAGCTGTCCGATCAGACCGTCGCGAATCAGGATATCTACTTCGGCATAACCGAATTCATGCACCACACCAGGCTCTACCTTGCCACCCAGCTGTTCGCACATGGTTTGTAGACCATAGCAGATTCCCAGTACCGGCACCCCTAGCTCAAAAACCAGTTGTGGTGCACGCGGACTACCTTCTACGTGGACACTTTCAGGACCACCAGACAGAATAATTCCGTTCGGGTTAAAAGCACGAATGTCTTCTTCAGACATGTCATAAGCATACATTTCAGAATATACGCCTGCTTCACGAACACGGCGTGCAATGAGCTGGCTATATTGAGAACCGAAATCCAGAATCAGAATACGGTCTTCAGTAATTTGGGTATTGGTAGTCATGACAAACAACTATGAAAGGCAATCGAAGTAAGCGCGCTATTCTAGCATTTTTTGATGTATTAAGCACATTATTCAGACATATCAATTTTTTAAAATTTTTTGATGATGGGCTTTTTTCATAGCGGAAAAACAGAAAATAGTCCTTAATCTGTTTTTCAAGGATTTATATTGAATGACTCTTCTCTTTCCTCAAGAGTTTATTGATATTTTTGAACTCCCTATATAAATGTATTTTTTTATATTTTGCTGCTGACTTTCAGCATAGGCACTGCTAGGATTTGGTCACCCCGTATGCTTGTTTTTTCCCATGGAACTCCTCGATTTTATCTTACACGTTGACCAGCATTTACTCGAATTTGTCCGCGATTATGGCATATGGATTTATGCAATTTTATTCCTGATTATTTTTGTCGAAACAGGTCTGGTCGTCATGCCCTTCCTACCCGGAGATAGCCTGTTATTTGCAGCCGGTGCAATTGCTGCTTCTACCGGAATGATGGATCCATGGGTACTGGGTATCTTGCTATTTATTGCTGCTGTACTGGGCGATACACTTAATTATCATATTGGTCGGTTAGTGGGCCCCAAAATTTTTGAAATCAACTCGCGTTTTATCAATAAAGAACATCTGTTTAAAACCCAGCGTTTCTTCGAGCGGCATGGCGGTAAAACTGTAATCTTTGCGCGTTTTATTCCTTTTGCCCGGACTTTTGCACCCTTTGTAGCAGGGGCCGGTAGCATGAACTATAAATATTTTCTAAGTTATAACATTGTTGGGGCCTTTTGCTGGGTTGGATCTTTTATTGCATTAGGTTATCTGTTCGGTAACATGCCTATTATTAAAGATAATTTTACCCATCTGATTTTCGGTATTATTATTTTAAGTATTCTGCCTGGTATTATTGGTTTTATCCGGCAAAAAATTATAAATAGACGAACAGTGGCTGAAAAAAGTTAAGTGCTATTACAACTTTTTTATCATCATTTATACCCTATAAATATAGCCGATCTTTTAAAATGATCGGCTATATTAATTTCAAGAACACATCTGCTTTAATTCAGAAAATTAACATTAACAAGGTATTCAAAAAAAATTATAACGGTTCTATAGTACAATATCCGCCATACATCTTTAGAAGATAGACAACTCTATAACAAGAACCTGAGCTGGATAAATATATCTAAATTATGACCGATCATAATACTGAGGATCTATCGCTTTCTGCTTCAAAATAGCGAGACCCTAAATTTAATATATGGCCGATAATTTATAGCAGCCATAGAGGCACAGTCAGTTATAACCTTTTTCTCAAATACCCATACTAAAAAGCAGAGTTATATAAATATTTTAGCTTAGGTGGTAGCACGTTTAACCAGCCGGATCGGACAGTTTTTAAACTGGGCAGCTTGTGCAATAGCTTCTTGTTCACCCAAAAGACGCGCGGTTTCAGTCCGCTTTGTATTTGAGGACTGCCCCATATTTACCGAAACAGATGGCCCGATTCCCCAGCCGCCACGGCTGCCCCAACCACCTCCAATTCCTACACCTAAACCTACACCTGTACGTGTAGCAGGTGTTACGCCCTGATCGAGATATTGTTGAATACGGTTATATTCACTCTGCAATTGCTGGCAGTTTAATGCCTGATATTGAGTGGGAGAAACATAGCTGGGTTTTACAGGGGTTGCACAGGCACTTAATAACAAAGCCGATACAGCAACCACAGAGAAATAGATTCTTTTCATTGAGAATTCCGGACTCAAAGCTTGTCTCTTTATTAAACAATCTGTCTACCAACCGGGTCAAATCATATTCAGTAAGAAATTCATAATGAGATGGGATGGCTTATATACGTGCTGATTCAATTACAAAGAAAATCTCTGAAATGAGCTCCTTTAACCGGTCTATAAATCAACCCGACCGCTACTCAAGCTGTATATAGCGTGCTAAAAGTTTGGCTTAATGGTCACGAGTAAAATAATGGCAATAAAAGCAAATAAACCAATGGCCAAACCGGCTCGACGCTGTACTAACAATATAGAATCATCCTTGCGGAAAGCCTTCATGAGCGAGGAAAACAGAACGATAAACAGAATAATCTTGGCATAAAACCAAGGCTGTACCATAAACTGATTCATCACTAATAAAATAATACCTGTTAAAATGATCAGGCTAAAGGATAAGTGCTGTAGTGCGACCAGTATCTTACGTCCGATGGGGTTTGGCTGGTTGCCCTGTGTTCCGATAAACAGGGTCAGGCCACGCAGCACAAAAACAATCAGAGCTAGTGTGGCACTGCTCATATGTATAATTTTTAAGAACAGATGAGTATCCATGTATAATTTATACTCTTGTTAAACTTTAGGCGCATGGGCGCATTCAGGGCTTGCAGGTGCAATCCCCGGCCATTCAGTCGGTAAGTAAGCATGAATAGCCAAGGCATGGATATTGCCAGGACTCATCAAATCTGCCGTCAGAGCATAAATTTTCTGATGACGCTGTACCAATCGCAGGCCAATAAAAGACTCACTGACAATAATAACTTTAAAGTGTGTTTCTTTACCCGGGAAATAACCGCCATGACTTGAAGATTCATTAACTACCTCAAGATGAGTAGGTGACAAAGTCTGTAATCGTTCAATCAGTTGCTGTTCTAGGCTCATAACTAGTCCTCTGAGTGATTATTGGAGTGGAATTGAAGTATACGTGTTCCTCAGCCAGCTTACCTTAGTAAAATCTTTATGTTTTACATCTTTTTATAGTTATACCTCGATATAAAACCAACTACCTTGTGCTGAATGGCAAGGCAAACAGGCTAAAAGATGATAAAAGTTGAATTTAAATAGCTTAAAATGATTTTATTTTATGCAATCAGTTCAATATTCTGTAGAAAAATGTTGACCGGTATCTTCCATAATGTATTATAAGCGGCACGCGGGAATAGCTCAGTTGGTAGAGC
>NZ_DBUF01000014.1:60228-110281 GCF_002307755.1 Acinetobacter sp. UBA1297 | reverse complement strand
TCTCGTTTCCCGCTCCAGATTCTAAAAAGCCTCAAGTTGAACTTGGGGCTTTTTTAATGCTAATCGAATATATTGTTTTTGAGTTAAAATCAAAAAGCTAAAGCAAAATTTATAAGTTTAAAAATAAGCTATCCTTAAAATCGTATTGTTAATAAAGTCATATATTTGTGGGTATAAAATCATACCAGTCATAAGAACATTTCAGCCAAGGAAGCCGTGCTACTGGTAAAATGAGTAATGTTCACTGGCCCTATAATAAATATATAAAGACTTACCGGATAATAAGAATATAGCTGCAGCAGGTAAAACTACCTGAATTATGGATAAGTAAGATCTTTAATTTTTATATAATGCTGTTTTTATTTAACTGCTAAAGACAGGTTATATATTCAAGTTTAATTTACTTTTATGTTCTTTATTTTTTGTAAGCGTAAGTGATTGATACTTAGAATAACTTTTCAAAGGTCTATAATAAGATCCATCTTTATAAAAATTGATCATCACTCATGACTGTACTTACCTGCTTTAAAGCTTATGACATCCGTGGCAAGCTCGGAACAGAGCTGAATGAAGAGATTGCTTATAAAATTGGCCGTGCCTATGGACAGATTTATCAGCCTCAGACTGTGGTAGTGGGGTGTGATATTCGTCTTAGCAGTGAATCTCTAAAACAGGCCACTATTCGCGGCTTAAATGATGCCGGCGTTAATGTACTGGATCTGGGTATGACTGGAACCGAAGAAGTTTACTTTGGGGCTTTCCATCTAAATGTACAAGGTGGAATCGAGATTACTGCCAGTCATAATCCGATGGATTATAACGGTATGAAACTGGTCCGTGAAAATGCACGCCCCATCAGTGCAGATACGGGTTTAAAAGCTATTCAGGCTTTAGCTGAGAGTGAAAACTTTACACAGGTACAAAAACCAGGAACTACCCAGTCTTATAATATTCTGCCAGAGTTTGTTGAACATCTGATGAATTATATCGAACCCGGCAAGATTCGCCCGCTTAAACTGGTCGTTAATGCCGGAAATGGTGCGGCCGGACATGTAATTGATGCTATTGAGACTAAATTCCGGACCTTAGATATACCGGTAGAGTTTATTAAAATTCATCATGAGGCCAATGGGCATTTTCCGAATGGTATTCCCAATCCGATTCTGGTTGAAAACCGTGATGTTACCCGCCAAGCGGTACTGCAACATCAGGCAGACCTAGGTATTGCTTGGGATGGCGACTTTGACCGCTGCTTCCTGTTTGATGAAAAAGGGCAGTTTATTGAAGGATATTATATTGTCGGATTGCTGGCACAGGCATTTTTGATTAAACAGTCGGGTGAAAAAATTGTGCATGATCCGCGTCTGGTATGGAATACCCTCGATATTGTCGAGCAGTACCATGGTGTTGCAGTCCAGTCCAAGTCAGGTCATGCTTTTATTAAAGATGTTATGCGGGAACACAATGCTGTGTATGGCGGCGAAATGAGTGCTCACCATTATTTTCGTGATTTTGCCTACTGTGATAGTGGAATGATTCCATGGTTACTCATTATTGCCCTGCTGTCAGAAACCGGCCAAACACTCTCGAGCCTGGTTGAGCGTATGATTGAAAAATTCCCTTGTAGTGGTGAGATCAATTTTAAGGTTGAAGATACTCAAAAGACGATTGAGAATATCTTGGCACATTATCAATCACAACAACCGCAAATTGATAAGACTGACGGGGTCAGCCTGAACTTTGGAGAATGGCGTTTCAATGTTCGTGCTTCAAATACTGAACCTTTGCTACGCCTGAATATTGAAATCCAGGCTGAACGGACTGCGCGACCAATGCTGCACTATATTGATGAACTGACCGCACTTATTCAGGGAAGTTAATATAAAAAGATTATAAAAAAACGGAGTATTGACTCCGTTTTTACTTTTCAGGAATGATAACCTTGCGGATTTTGCTGCTGCCATTTCCAGCTATCTTTTAACATATCTTCCAAGGTATATCGTGGCTGCCAGCCCAATTCAGCCATTGCACGCGAATTATCTGCAAAGGATATTGCAACATCACCTGTACGGCGAGGAACAAACTCAAATGGAATCTTGACTTGATTCACTGCTTCAAATGCATTTTTTACCTGTAATACCGAAGATCCTTGACCAGTACCGATATTCCAGGCACGACATCCCTGTGAGTTTAAACGGTTATTTAAAGCACATAAATGGGCATTTGCCAAGTCAACCACATGTATATAATCACGGATACCTGTGCCATCTACCGTATCATAATCACTACCATAGATCGACAATTTTTCACGGCGACCCACTGCTACCTGGGTAATATACGGCATTAAATTGTTTGGAATACCTTGTGGATCCTCACCAATCTGACCACTTTGATGGGCCCCAACCGGGTTAAAATATCTTAATAACGCAATAGACCACCGCTCATCCGCTATAGAAAGTTTCTCTAAGATCTGCTCAACCATTAGCTTGGTGTAGCCATAGTTATTGCTTGGCATACCTGTTGGCATTTCTTCTTTTAAAGGAGAGATATTGGCTTCGTCATAGACTGTAGCAGACGAGCTAAATACCAGCCGATATACCTGAGCTTTCTGCATCGCCTGAACCAGAGCTATACTGCCTGCAATATTGTTATCAAAATACACCAGCGGCACCTGCTGGCTTTCCCCAACTGCTTTCAGCCCAGCAAAATGAATAACGGCATCAATTTTATATTCATCAAATATCTGGTCAAGCACCTGATGGTCTCGTATGTCGCCCTGAATAAAAACCAGTGACTTTTGTGTGAGCTGTTGTACTCGATGCAAAGCCTCTTCTGAACTGTTACTTAAATTATCAAGCACAATTACTTCATGTCCGGCTTGGAGTAACTCTATACAGGTATGCGAACCAATATAGCCTGCTCCACCTGTGACTAAAACTTTAGCCATAATATTGACCTAATAACACTTTAATTAAACCTTGAGTAGAAGCATCCAACTGAGAGATATTTTCCTGCTGACGATTCAGTATGGGGAGCAGTTCGTTAGCAATCTGCTTACCCTTTTCCACTCCCCATTGATCGAATGGGTTAATATTCCAGATAACTGACTGTACAAAAACTTTATGTTCATAGAGTGCGATCAGCATTCCCAGACTAAATGGATTAAGTTCTTGTAACAGCAGGGTACTGCTTGGCTGATTACCTTCATATTGCTTATAGATCGGCAGTTGTGCGGACTCATCCTGATTCAGGGCTGCATTGCCAAATGCCAGCAAACGTGACTGCGCCAGACAGTTAGACAGAGCGAGGTGATGCTGTTCTACCAAGGCTTCAGCATTCTGGATATAGGTAAACTGATTAGCATTATAACGCTTGACTGGAGCAATAAAATCACAACTTACCGCTTGTGTTCCCTGATGCAGCAACTGGTAAAACGCATGTTGTGCATTTGGGCCTACCTCACCCCAGATAATAGGGCAGGTATTATAATTTACCCGTTCGCTATTACGCTGTACAGATTTGCCATTTGACTCCATTTCCAGTTGCTGCAAATAAGAGGCAAAATATTTCAGGCGGCCATCATAAGGCAAAATGGCATGGGTCTGTATTTCCAGAAAATTACTGTTCCACACCCCGAGTAAAGCCATCAATACGGGAATATTTTTATGTAGTGGAGCTTCCTGGAAATGCCGGTCTACTGTGTAAGCACCGCCCAAAAATTGTTTGAAGCCTTCAATTCCAATGGTTAAGGCAATCGGTAGACCAATACAGGACCAGAGTGAATAGCGTCCACCGACCCATTCCCATAACAGTAACTGGTTTTCAGGCACGATTCCCCATTCTGTCATTTTTTCAGGCTTGGTAGAGACTCCAATAAAATGACTTTTTAAAATATGGGGATGCTGGCCGAGTTCTTTTTCTAACCATTGCCGTGCAGTCTGGGCATTTGACAGGGTATCGATGGTACTAAAAGATTTTGATGAAATAATAAAGAGGGTGGTTTCAGGACGTAACTGATGCAGCAGATCTGATAGCTGACTACCATCAATTGTGGAAACAAAGTGGACCCCTAGAGATCTGCGGCTCTGAACCTTGAAATCACCTAATGCATAACTGGTCATCAGAGGACCAAGATCTGATCCACCTACTCCAATATTTACAATATCCCGTATTACTTCACCAGTCGCGCCGCGGAACTGTCCAGCATGGATTTTCTCGACCAGCCTATACATACGCTGTAACTGTTCATGGACCTGTGCTGCCAGATCAGCATGTTTTACTTCATTTTCAGGCAACCGCAAGGCCCAGTGCATAGCTGCACGCTGCTCGGTGTAATTAATTTCCTGCTCAGAAAATAATGCATGAATCCATTCCGGTAACTTCTGCTGTTCAGCCAATGCTACCAGCTGTTCCATGACATCCTGATTTACCCGATGCTTGCTATAATCAAAGGTCAACTGTTCAATATGAATAGAATAATCATTGAAGCGGTCTGGTTCATTCTTAAATAGATCATTTAAATGCTGGGCTTTGAGTGCCTCTGCCAGCTGTTCCAGCTTCTGATAGGCCGGCATATTTTTGGGAAACTCTGATGTCTGTTGTATATTCTGGTTCATATGCGCCCCACTCCTTCATAGGCAAAACCTTGGGCTCTGACATAAGCTGGGTCATAAATATTACGGCCATCCAGAATCATAGGATGTGCCATTAACTGTTTTAAACGGGAATAGTCTGGACTCCAGTAGGCTTTCCACGCTGTCATCAGACATAGGGCGTGAGCATCCTGTACCGCTTCATAAGGATTACGGCAGAGAATCAGGTCTTCACGCTTACCATAATAGTTTTCCAGATCTGGTAGAGCAGCCGGGTCATGCAGTTTTACAGTCACCTGCTGCGCCCATAAGGCTTCCAGCATGGTATGCACTGGAGAATTAATGGTACTGCTGGTATTTTCCTTAAAAGCCGCACCCCAGATTGCAACCGTTTTACCTTGCAAGTCACAGCAGTAATAATTCCATAATTTACGGAAAAGTATTTCCTTCTGCTGCTCGTTAATCTCCCAGACCTGCTGTAAAAGGCGACTGTTGGTACCACTACTCGACATAGTTTCTGACAGGGTCAGAATATCCCTGGAGAAATTATCGCCCCCGAATCCGACTCCCGGTTGTAAATAGCTTGAACCAATCCGGCTGTCAGCACCTAGGCCCAAACGTACATTTTCAATATCAATATGCAATTTTTCTGCGACCTGGGCCAAGTCATTCATATAGCTGATGCGAGTGGCCAGCATGCCAGAAATACTCAGCTTGGTAAATTCTGCATCCAGTATGGGCATGAACAGATACTGCTGGCTCAACGGAAAAAAGGGTCTCAGCAGCTCACGGGTCTGGGTCTGGGCAAAATCATAATATTTTTCATCAATACCAATTACGACTTCACGTGAGTGAGTAAAACTCTCGGCCGACTTACCCTCCTGAATCATGTCAGGCAAGTAAACCCAGGCATCTTTAGCCAGAATTTTCTGTAGTGAAGCTGTACCCTTCAAACCAAAAGTAGAACCATTGATCATTAATTTCGGGTGGATAATGGGTTGACGGCTTAAATGCTGGACAATATCTAAGGCTTCCTGAAAACAGGAGGGGTTAAAGCCAAAAAAATAAACATCAATATCTTCTTTTAAACTGCTTAAACTGGCCTCTTTTAAATTCCCCAAGTGTTTTTGCCGGCTCAGAAGCTCAAGTAGCTGGGTATCTAGGGTAAGACCTGGTGCACAGGTTTCTTCAAGTCCCTGACACCAGTAGACCTGGTGGCCTGTCTCTGCCCATAAAGCACTCATTACCGCGGCTTGTAAGGTTGCGCCAAATACCGCAATTTTCATAGTGCCTCCTGCTTTAAAAATCGAGTTCCTGAATTAATGCCTTAAAGTCTGTACCCAGCTGCGGATGATTAACCCCATAATGTAACACTGCCTTGAGATAACCCAACTTGCTACCACAATCAAAAGTCTGTCCCTGCATCCGGTAAGCTTCTACCACCTGTTTCTGCTGTAACAGCGCAATTGCATCCGTTAACTGAATCTCATTACCGGCCCCCTTGGGTGTCTGCTCAAGCAGCTGCATAATCTCTGCCGGTAAAATATAACGGCCAATCACGGATAGATTAGAGGGCGCTGTACCAACTGCAGGTTTTTCAACAATTCCCTGTATGGCTACACTTTGCCCTGCTTCAGGTAGAAGAGAAACATCAACAATACCGTACTGATCCACCAGCTCATCCGGTACGGCCTCTACCATGATCTGGGCAGCCTGTGCAGTCTCATAACGCTGCATCATTTGTGCCAGATCATTTATACCTTTCTCATTTTTCACCAGAACATCAGGTAACAGAACAGCAAAAGGTTCATTCCCTACTACTGCTTTGGCACAGAGTACAGCATGACCCAGCCCGAGTGGCTGCGGCTGGCGTACACTAATGACACTAATATGAGAAGAAATAATTTCAGTAATTTCTTTTAACAGGTCAAACTTCTTTTTTTGTTCTAACGTGGTTTCGAGCTCAAAATTACGGTCAAAGTAATTTTCAATAGCTCCCTTAGACGCATGGGTTACCAGAATAATTTCTTCAATTCCAGCCTCTACTGCTTCACGTACCACATATTCAATCGCCGGGCGGTCAACAACAGTTACCATTTCTTTAGGAATAGACTTACTGGCGGGTAAAAAGCGGGTTCCCAGTCCCGCTACCGGAAGAATCGCTTTTTTAATCTGCATATTATTTCCAAAGTTTAGTTTACTGAAACAAGTCCACTGCGTTTATAGCCATCAACATAATATTCAAGCTGGCCAAGTGCCCAGTCAATATCAGTCTGAATAGCTGTCATGTTATTAATACGTTCAAATACAGGTAATAGCTCGCTAAAGGTATAGTGTTTTTCAAATGACCTTAAAATACGGCTATGTTCTGTAATTTGTGTATTGTCATGATCAATCAGCAATTCTTCATATAATTTTTCACCCGGGCGCAGACCACTATAGCGAATCTCTATATCGCCTTCGGTTGTATCTTGTTCACGAACTGTTAAACCACTTAAAGATACCATCTGCCGTGCCAGATCCTGGATCCGTACCGGCTCCCCCATATCAAGTAAAAATACATCGCCACCTGTACCGAGTGCCCCAGCCTGTATCACCAGCTGTGAAGCCTCAGGAATAGTCATAAAATAACGGGTAACCTCAGGATGGGTCACAGTAATTGGACCACCTTTAGCAATCTGCTGTTTAAACAGAGGTACTACTGAACCAGATGAGCCCAATACATTACCGAAGCGCACGATACTGATCTGGGTCTGGGCCTGTTCTTCTGCCATTGCCTGACAGTATAGCTCTGCCATGCGCTTGGATGCCCCCATTACATTCGTCGGGCGGACTGCCTTGTCGGTTGAGATCAGTACAAAGGTTTCCACACCCTTTTTAATGGCAGCATTCAGACTATTGGCCGTACCAATGGCATTATTTTTAAGACCGGCAATCGGGTTACATTCGACCAGTGGCACATGTTTATAGGCTGCAGCATGGTAAACCGTCTGTACTGCGTACTGCTCAATTACCCGTTCCAGTTTCTGCTGGTCGAGCACGGTCCCTAGAATTGGAATAATCTCGCATTGGGTCGCCAGACGCAGTTCTTTATCAATACTGTACAGGGCAAACTCGGTTAATTCATAAATTACCAGACGTAAAGGCTGGTTTTTAATAATCTGGCGGCATAATTCTGAGCCGATTGACCCACCTGCCCCAGTCACCATAACTACCTTATTATGAATGTTTTTAGCTAGAAGGTGATCAATTGGCGGTACAGGATCGCGGCCAAGCAGGTCAATAATATCTACTTCACGGATATCGGCGATTTTAATATCACCATCTACCAGTTTGGTCAGGCCCGGAAGCTCGGTAATTTTAAGCCGTGCCGGTTCCAGCTGTTTAATAATCTCACTTTTACGGACCCGGCTAGCCGAAGGAATAGCAATTAAAATCTCTTCTATCTGACATTTTTTAATTAAACTTAGCCCTTTCTGGATAGAGTAGACATTTAAACCTCCAATAATCCGATCTTGTAAGGTCTTTTTGTCATCCATAAAGAAAACTGGCAAATGTTCGTCAGAACGAAATAATGCTGCTGCTATCTGCTGACCGGCATGCCCTGCGCCATAAATTACTATTCGCTTGCGTCCCTGCCCGGTCTGTGCAACACCCTTTACCGTAAAACGAATAATAGCGCGACTGAACCAGACCCAGCCAAACATCATGAAACCAAACATGAGAGGAATAGACATAGGAATAAAAGCAGAAGAAAAATAGGCTAAGGCGTACAGCATAGCAATCATCAGAAATATGGCTACTGCCAGTTTCATCATGAAAAATTCATTAAAGGTACGCACAATAAAGCGATAGATTCCGCATACTGCCAAGCATAATACGCCCAGACTGCTGATAACCAAAGCGCCATAAGGTAAACCAGGCACCACGTCAACACTGAGGTCAAACTGCCGGATGGCATAACAGAGCCAGAGGAGAACCAGCAGAACAAATAAATCCAGTAAAACCAGAAAACCCTGTTTTACCAGCCGAGGAGCTGCTGCAAATTTTAGAATAAGTTGTTTCACGATGATCTTCTAATATAATTATTTCATCAAATACAAAACTTTATACGCGTTTATATTTAAGAAATAAACTACTTCTTACTAAGTACTACGAAAAATATGGAATTTTAAAATAAAAGTGGTAAAGCATTGATAAAACCTTCACATTTACCACCAGATTCCAAATCAAGAATTCATCATTGCCATCACTTTCTGAATAGCTTTAACTGTTTTTTCTATACTTTGGCCACTTAAGGTGGGATGTACCAGAAACATCAGACTGGTCTCACCCAACTGCTTTGCTTGTGGAAGACGCTCAGCCGGTCGCCATGGTGTATGATCAAATGCATGTTCAAGATACACTTCTGAGCATGAACCACTAAAACACGGAACGCCCAGGGTATTAATCTCCTGCATGATCCGGTCACGGTCCCAGCCTTTTGGCAGGTTTTCTGGCTTCACTTGTACATAGCATTTATAGTAAGCATGTACAAACTCAGGTGGTACATTCGGTACAGAAAAATACTGACTTTGTGCACAGGTATCTAGAATTTTCTGAGCATGTTCAGTTCGCTTCCTGGTCCATTCTGGCATTCTTTTTAACTGGATCCGACCAATGACTGCCTGCATTTCCATCATGCGCCAGTTGGTTCCAAATGAATCATGTACCCAGCGAAAGCCTGGTGGATGCTGCTTGTGATAAATACTGTCAAAGTTCTTGCCATGATCTTTATAAGACCACATTTTTTTCCACAGCGCTTCATCATTGGTGGTGACCATACCGCCTTCACCCCCTGTGGACATAATTTTATCCTGACAGAATGACCATGCCGCAATATGACCGATTGAACCGGCCGGCCGGCCTTTATACTGTGCACCATGTGCTTGCGCACAGTCTTCAATTACATATAGCCCTTTATCAGCAGCCAGTTGCATGATGGGGTCCATGTCACACATCCAGCCCGCCAGATGCACACAGATAATTGCTTTGATATCTGGTGTTAGAACAGCTTCAATCGTAGCACGGGAAATATTTTGTGAATCCAGCTCGACATCGGCAAAAACAGGATTAGCACCGGCTGTGACAATTGAACTGGCAGAGGCCAGAAAAGTGCGTGAGGTGACAATCACGTCATCTCCCGGCCCGATCCCTAAGGCTTTAAGCGCGACATCTAACGCCACTGTCCCATTGGCCAAAGCTACTGCATAAGCACTACCGGCAAAGCGGGCAAACTCTTGTTCAAACTCGCGGCATTCCTGCCCGGTCCAGTAGTTTACTTTGTTAGACAGTAAAACCTGAGAGACCGCATCGGCCTCTTCTTGGGTAAAGCTCGGCCATGGTTCAAATGCAGTGTTTAACATAAAAAAGCCTTAGTTTATTAAAGTTGAATTAGACGATCACACTTAGAAAATACAATTCCAGCTTGATAATGATTAATACTTTGATCAATAGGTATAGACTTTAGCCATGATATATAAGCTTGCATCGTATTCATGCCTGCTTCATGTGAAAATGGATAGCCTCCACCAAAACGTGGATTAAATTCTAAAACATAAAGTTTATTGTGATGCTCAAATACATCACAGTCTAAATTACCAATATGTTTTAATTTTTTAGAAATTTCTTGTCCAATCTGTTCAAAACGTGAGTCGATAATTGACTGGGCTTTATCAGTCTCACCAGCACGCATAGACAGTTTTTTACGTACCGCTGTAGAAAAATATTCCTGATTAAAGGTATTAACAATATCCATTCCATACTCAGGACCCTCTAACTTTTCTTGAATTAAAATAGCTGCATCTAACTCTTGCTTACTTGCTTCAAAGAGAATCGTTCTTCTTAGCTTGATCTCTAATAGACTATAGGCCAGCTTTAACTCTTCAAGGCTTTCAGGAAACTCAATACCAATGGATGCACTTCCCCAACGAGGTTTAAGAACTAAAGGAAAATTAAGTTCTCCTGAGTGAATAGCCTCTATTGCCTGTTCTAAATTAATAAAAGTTAAAGGAGTATTTAAACCTATACTTTGTAAGAAATCTTTCGTTTTAATTTTATCAAAACAAATATCTATAACTGATTGGTCTGATACTATTAAAGTTACTCCTAAAGTTTGAAAACTTTTTTTATGATTAGCTAATATAGGTAATTCTAGATCATTTAAAGATATAATAGCTTTAACCTTATACTCTTCAACAATATTTAAGAGAGTAGGAATATATGAATTATCATATATAGAAGGTACTATTAAACTAATATCAGCATCTGCCATTGCGGGTGCAAGATGACTCATGTCTGTTGCTAGAACTTTACCTTCACCTGCTAAAGCTTGTTTACAGTAATTAATTAAATAATTACGGCGTCCAGCACAGGTAAATAAAATATTCATATTAAATCTCTAAAAATATATTGTCTATATAGTAATTACTGCTAATCCAGTCCTCTTTGAGAAGACCATAAATACATCTATCAATATGCTGTCCATTTTTAAACTTATGCTTTCTTAATTTCCCTTCTAATGAAAAGCCTAAATTTCCATATAAAGAATTTGCCCTTTCATTAAATGAATTAGTATATAAATAGACTTTATGAATATTGAAATTTAAAAAAGCATAATTTAAGGTAAAGATAGTTGCTTTTTTTCCATAACCTTTTGATTGTGCCTCTGGGTTAACCATAATATAGAATTCAGCAATACCATCAATACTATTAATATCGGTAAGACCTGTCATCGCAACAATTTGGTCATCCTCGAAAAATATAAGATCAATACGTCTATTATTTGTTATAACTCGACCATACCAAGTTTCTGTTTCCTCTAAAGTAATAGGGTACTGCATATTCATATGCTGAAAAATCTTTTCATGATTTAGCCATTGATAGCGAGTCTCTAAATGTTGTCTACTGAGTTTTTGAATTTGCATTTTTCTCTCGTTTTTCATCAACAAGTTTCTTTACTGGTACAATACTAATATCCTTAGACAGCAACACCTTTTTTATAGTCATAAAAATAATCTTTACATCCAGCCAAAACGATATATTTTCTACATAAAAGACATCTAGCTTGAATTTAGTTTCCCAGTCAATTGCATTTCTACCATTAACTTGTGCCCAGCCTGTGATACCTGGGCGAACTTTATGTCTTTGTTTTTCAAAATCATTATATAAACTTAAATAGTTGATCAGTAAAGGACGTGGACCAATTAGTGACATATCTCCTTTCAAGACATTAATCAACTGAGGAATCTCATCTAGAGATGTCTTACGGATAAAAGCACCTATCCTTGTTAACCGCTCAGCATCAGAAAGTAGTTCCCCATTCTCATCTTTATTATCATTCATTGTTTTAAACTTAATAATTTTAAAAATACGTTCATTAAGTCCAGGTCTAGCCTGTACAAAAAAAGGTTTACCATGATTAGCAATAGAAAGTAAGGTTATAATTATAATCAATAGTGGAGAAAGCAAAATTAATGCAATTAAAGCTAAACCAAAATCTAGAAATCTTTTAAAGAAAAATTTATACATTATTCTCTCCCATAATTCCCATTTCAGTTAACATATGATGGTTTACCTTATGTACATCATATTTGTCTTCGACAATCTGTCTAGAAGCTTTACCCATCGATAAAAGTTGCTCAGGGCTTAACTGTAAAATTTTCTCTATGGCATTAACTAAACTTTCAACAGATTTCACTTCTGCTAAATAACCATTTTCTCCGTCAATAACCAATTGTTTACAACCTGGTACATTTGTAGTCACAACAGGACGTCCTATAGACATTGCTTCTAAAATAGAACGTGAAGTTCCTTCTCGGTATGAAGGAAGAATAAATACATGACTATCCGTAAGTATTGGACGAACATCTTTGAGCTTCCCTAGATATTCAATAATTCCTTCTTCTATCCAACTATCTAGTTCATTTTTTTGAATGGCAGTAGGATTACTATCTAAACCACCTGCTAGCTGAAAAACCACCCGTTCGCTATATTTCTGCTTTAATCTTCTAGCTGCTGCTATATACTCACGTATACCTTTATCACCAATAATACGGCCTAACATTAAAAATTTTAATGGATCTTTCTCAGTAGAATTTTCTAATAATTTTATATTATATATATAGTGATCTAAATCAACACCAGAGCCATTAACTACTATCACTCTAGTATTTCTAACTAATTCCATTTTCTCAAATAGCTTTAAATCATCTATATTTTGAAAGAAAGTAATATCTGTTTTAGCTAAAGAAAATTTATAAAGTTTATATATAATCTTTTGAAAAAAACTAATACTATTTTTAGTTTCAATATTATTAAAGGAATAGCCTAACCCTGTAATTAAAGCAAATCTATATGAAATCCCAGTTAACCATGCAATTAAAGTTCCATATATTACAGGCTTAATTGTATAGGATAATATAAAATCAGGTTTTATCTTAGAGAAAATCTTATAAAGATTATATAAACTATATATATCTTGTAAGGGATTAGTACCTGTCCTTTGCATGGGAATAGTATGAATAATAAAGTCTTTTGATCTCAAATATTTGGCCTGATCTTTAAAGTCGTCTATAGAAGGTACTAAAATATGTACTTCATTTCCTCTATTTTTTATTTCATCAATAAGCTTTCCTCTAAAATTTATTATAGAGTTCAAATGACTACCGAATATTAAAAATCTCATGTACTTACCATTAATTAATAGACTTAAATTTTTTCCAAAAAATTTCTCTTTGTTGTGTTAAATAGTTTGAATCATAATATTTTACTTGTTCAAAATTCTTTCTAGATTGATTATATCTCTCATGAGAATCACCTAATAGATTGATTAAACTTAAAGCTAATCTCTTATGATCTTTAGGAGGTATAAGATATTCTTTATCTAATAGCTCTGGAATTCCACCTACCTGAGTAGCTATAGCCGGTAGACCTCTACTCATAGCTTCTATTAGAGCGCGTGGTAAACCTTCAGTATAACTTGGTTGTATGTAAACATCTAAAGAATCTAACCATTGAAAAATATTTTCCCCACCCTTTATACTACCTAAAAATATTATATCATGTTCAATATCTAGTCTTTTGGCTAAGTTTAAATAGTATTCTTTTAATTTTCCTGAACCAACTATATTTAATTTTGAGTTAACTCCTTGATCTTTTAAAATTTTTATTGCCTTTATAGCTGTTTCAATACCTTTATACTCATTATTAAAAGATCCTATAAGTCCAATCTTATAATAATCTCTTGCCTCAGCTTTTCTATCTAAGTAAAAATTTTTTTCTACATTTACTTCTACATTAGAAGCTACTGCTACAAAACCTTTAGTAGGATAATATTTCTGTAAATCTTTTTTTGTTACGTAAATCACTCCATTAGCATTAAAGATATGAAATTTTCTTATTTTATCTAATAATATAGCTATTTTCTTATAAAAATAGGAATTTTTAGATTTTATATTAAACCATGCCTCTCTACCATTACCTACTAACTCAACAGCATACTTCTTCTTAAAGATAAGATTAATACTCAATACAAATAAACCCAAAATACTAGGCATTCTAACAATTAAAAGATCACTTCTTACTATATAATATGCTATCTTCACTAAATTAATAAAAAAATATGTGCTAAAAATAAAATAAAATTTTACACCCTTAACTGGAGAAAATTTTATATTTTCTTTATCTATTTTATTATAATATTCAACCTGTTCAGAGTTTATTTTTCTAGAAATAATTACAATATTAGCTTTCAAACAATCATATCTAGTAAATATTTTATTACTAAACTTACCTTCTGAAAAGTAATTTCCATTATTAGTAATAAATTTATGATCATATATATATAATACTTTCATACTTTAACCTTATTCAAGTACGAGTTAAAACAAACATTAAAAACCCCACTTATTAATACAGCTAATATAGTTGTGTTTAAAGGAGTAAATAAATTAATCAAAATAAAATAGCTTATTAATAATACAACAAGAGAAGAGACTGAAACTAATAAAACTAAATTAAACTTCCTCTCTTTTAATAAGAAAAAATTCAACCAAACAATTGTTATTTGTACACACCCTATTAGAGATGATATTAAGATAGTTACATTATCTAGTGTTATCTCTATTTTATAAATAAAATGTAATATCCAATTAAGCATAAAAATTGTAAATAAAAAATATAATATAATATAAGTTACTATTAAAATATTTAATTTAGTTAAATAATTAGTAAAAAAATCTTTCTTTTTAGAAAATAATATTTGTGATGCTGAAGTAACTGGAAGACAAGCCATAGAAGAGAAAGACATTAGAATTCCAAAAATAGCAAGAGAAACCATATCATTTTCTGATAAAAGCCATCTTGGTATACTGGTATTTAAAGCAACTATAAAGGAAGAAATTACTAAAGGGGTATTCAATTTAATAATTTTAAAAATCTTTGTATAATCTCCTTTGGCATATAAAAAATACTTTCCATTCTTTCTATCATAAAAATAATATATAAAATACAAAGCAAATAAATAACCAATTAAAGCTAACTTTTCTCCAAAAATTATATAGAACAATAAAAATATAATTAATCCAGCTATAAGGCGTAGGATTTTTGAGTAAGCATAAAAGAAGCTCTTCCCTTGCTGTATAAAGTAACCATTAATTGGTTCCATTAATATTTCATTTAATTTAAATAAAAAAACAAATAAAAATAAAATGAAATTTTCTTTAATAAAAAGAAAAATTAATATTCCTACTATAAGGTACAGAATAAAACTTATATTAGATAAACCTTTATACTGTTCTATAGAAAAACTACTATTTTGATCTGTCGCAATACTATTTCTTATACCATAGTTTAATAAAATTGATAGAGGAGTAAATATAGACAAAAAATAGAGATATAAACCTGCCTGATCTACACCGATATATCTAGTTATATAAAATATTATTAGCCATTGAGTTAAAGCATAACTTACAGAACCCAAAATCTGAATAAATAATTTTTTTTTCATGACTTTAGCCTACTAACTAAAATAAATATAAGAGTAGGAAAGGCCCAGTTTTTAATTACTTGAAAAATAATATTATCTAGATCATAAAATAGAAAATAAATAGGAATAAAAAATAATAAAGGGACAAATAAAATAAATTTTGAATTCTTTATATTGTTAATTAATATTAATGTATAAGCATGTATAAGCCCATATATAAAAAAAACAAAAAATGTTATATATAAGCCATAATTTAAAATACTCTCTCCCAACAACCCATAGATACGACTAGATGAATAATCTTCATCTCCCTTATAACCATATTGTGCCTCTGTTCCTAATACTCTTTTAGAATCAAAAGGAAAACGGTAATCTTTAGGTAATAATAGGTTTATAGCATTTAAATAAGTACTAGGAAAATAAGGGGGTTTATAATCCCCTTGTAAATAATTTTCTAATATTTTCGCTTGAATATTTGATCTACCTAAATCAAAAACTAGAAAGCTTAAACTTTCACTATCCTTATTAGCCAAGTAGGTAGGACGCTCTCCTGCTGTAATATAACTCTTTAATGCCTCAACACCGCCATACTTATAAGTACTAAATACTATATTAAAACACCACCCTATAATTAGGAATATTAAGAATTTTCTAAAATTAATTTTGTTAATAAGAAAACTATAAAGTAATATAAAATTTATTAATTGGAAAATTACTGCTATTCTACTTCCTCGTACACCAGAAAAAACAAGAGCTGTAATAAAAAATAATAGAAAATAAGGCCAGAACACTTTACTTTTTTTTATTAATAGATGAGAAATAATTACCCAAGCGACTATTAATGGAGTTGATTCAATAATCATATAATCAATTAATGATATACTAGAGTCTATTAGCTCACTTTTACTCTCTTGGTAGAAATAATCTCCCGTAAGTATTATATAGATTAGATAAATAGTTGCTCCAAAGCAATAAATAATCCCATATGTTCTAATACTATTCCAATTTATATTTTTTTCTTTATTAGTATATATTTTATCTTTTTTAAAAACTTTATTCCCTAATAAAAACCCTAATATAGTAAAGGAAATCGTAATTAAATTTACTATATTAAGATTTAAAAAGGCTTCCTTTATATCTATATAATATAAATCAGGAGCTGTTATAGAATATACTATGTGTAATACAGGTACGATACTTATATAGTAAAAAATATAGCAAAATTGAAAAAAGAATAATTTTTTCTCATTAGTATATTTTATGCCTACTATACCATAAATAGAAAGCCCTAGAATTAGGGCAAGAATACTAATTAAAAACAAGCCTTAACCGCCTATATACCACTTAGTTGTTGATTTAATGCCATTTTCTATTTTTACTAAAGCTATATATGATAATAAACCTTGTATTTTTTTAATGGATGCTTGTGAGTGGCGTACATCCCCTGCGCGGAAATCCCGATATATAGGCTCTTTAGTATAAGTCACACCATTTTCATTTAACGCAGCTTTAATAGCATTAAACAAATCATTCAGTGTAGTACGATCTCCGACTGCCACATTATAAATCTGATTTTTAGCATCATCATTTTGCGTAGTAGCTGCCAGAATATTGGCCTGCACCGTGTTTTCAATAAAACAGAAATCACGACTGGTTTCACCATCACCGTTAATGAACACATCATCACCAGCAATCATCGCTGCGGTCCATTTTGGAATAACAGCTGCATAGGCACCATTCGGGTCCTGACGCTTACCAAAGACATTAAAGTAACGCAAACCAATACTCTTGAACCCATAAGTACGGGCAAAAACTTCTGCATATAGCTCATTTACATATTTGGTAACAGCATATGGTGACAGGGGTTTTCCGATATTCTCTTCCACTTTCGGTAATGCCGGATGGTCGCCATAAGTCGAACTGCTGGCAGCATAAGTAAAGCTTTTCACTTCCGCATCACGTGCAGCCGTCAGCATATTTAAAAAGCCGGTAATATTAGCTGCATTGGTGGTAATCGGGTCAGCAATCGAACGTGGCACAGAACCTAAAGCAGCTTCATGTAATACATAGTCCACTCCTGCACATGCTTTCTGACAGTCTTCCAGATTACGAATATCACCTTCATAAAACTTGAAGTTTACCCACTGTTCAGGCTTGACCAGACTTTGCACTTCATCCAGATTATACTGATGGCCTGTTGAAAAATTATCCAGACCAACAACGCGCTGATCCAGTTTTAATAAAGTTTCTAAAAGATTAGAGCCAATAAAACCGGCCACTCCGGTAATTAGCCAGATTTTAGGGTTCTGTTTTAGCTGCTCGCATACTTGATAATATTGGCTCATACCTTTTTCTCTTCTCTTTATTTATTACAGACGGATGTCTACTTTAGACTGGTCAAGCACATATTTCAGGTCATACAGTACATGGTTCGCTTTACCCAGCTTACGAATTTTATCTGCACCCATGTCTTTAAATTCCTCATGTGCAACCGCCAGAATTACTCCATCATAAATTGAATCTTGAAGTGTCTTTATTGGTGTAACATTATATTCATGTTGTGCCTCGCTAATATCTACCCATGGGTCATAGATATCAACTTCAATCTGGTATTCTTTTAGCTCATTGATGATATCGATAATCTTGGTATTACGGATATCCGGACAGTTTTCTTTGAAACTTAAACCGAGTACTAATACTTTTGAGCCTTCAACCTGTATTTTCTTTCTGATCATTTGTTTGACCAGCTGGGTCACTACATATGCACCCATTGCATCATTTAAACGGCGGCCTGCCAAAATAATTTCAGGGTGATAGCCAATAGACTGTGCTTTATGGGTTAAATAGTATGGGTCGACACCAATACAATGCCCACCAACCAGGCCTGGACGAAAAGGCAGAAAGTTCCATTTGGTACCGGCAGCCTTTAATACCTCTTCAGTATCAATACCCATTTTATTAAAAATCAGCGCCAGCTCATTAATCAGTGCAATATTGACATCACGCTGGGTATTTTCAATTACTTTTGCCGCTTCAGCCACTTTAATACTTGGCGCTTTATAAGTACCCGCTTCAATAATCAGGTTATAGACCTGATCTACAAATTCAGCAACTTGTGGTGTAGAGCCTGAAGTAATTTTTAGAATATTGGTGACTCGATGCTGCTTATCGCCTGGGTTAATACGCTCCGGACTATAACCGGCAAAAAAGTCCTGGTTAAACTTGAGTCCGGATACCTGCTCTAGCACGGGAATACAGGTTTCTTCGGTCGCACCCGGGTATACGGTTGACTCGTATACCACAATATCACCCTTTTTAAGCACTTTACCAATACTGGTAGAAGCTTTAATTAGAGGAGTTAAATCAGGCTGTTTAAAGTCATCAATTGGGGTAGGCACCGTGACAATAAAAAAATTACAGTCTTCTAAATCTTCAAGTTGTGCAGTATAAGTAAGTTGGGTCGCTTGCGTAAGTTCTTCCGGTGAGACCTCCAAAGTATGGTCCTGCCCTGCTTTTAACTCATCAATACGTTTTTGGTGAATATCAAAACCGGTAACTGGCACTTTCTTGCCGAACTCTACCGCCAGAGGTAAACCTACGTAGCCTAGGCCTATAATTGCTATTTTTAATTCAGGGAGTTGCAACATAGTACAGCCTTTATCCTTATATGTTAAAATCTGTATTTTCTATTTAAGAAAAATCAAGCAAAAGTTAAGCGACAGTAATATAACAGAAAAATTATTTATATTATGTGTAAAGAATATCAGTTTGTATAAAAGTGTTGTATTTTAGTTGGAGTGCCAGATCAAAAATAAATCATAAACTTAAATCTGTTAAAACATTCACATTTTATAATTTGGAATCTACTTATACTAAACGTAACTTTTATATAAATTATACAAACTATAGAATACTTTAGATGTATTTCAATATTTTTTCAGTTAAGCTTTTTGCGCCATTCAATTCTAAGTTTTTATAAAAGGTTGAATGAAGTTAATCAGATATAACGATATAAGGGTCCAGTGTGAAAATTTACCAAGCTCTTTTTTTACTAGGTTTTGGCCTTGGCAGTACGGGCTGTGCCGTCGTTTCGGGTTTCCAGACCTATGACCTGCCACAAGAAGGCACTTACCAGACCGAGCTTGGTACGCCGGTAAATGTCATTAAAATTAGTCAAGAAACATTACCTGCAATCCAGCCTGCTGAAATCAATTACCGTCAGGACTATGCTCATCTGTTTAAACAGCAGGCGCCTACTTATATGCTAAGCCCTGGTGATATTTTGTCTATACAGCTCTGGGCCTACCCAGAAATTACCCCACCTATTAATAATATTGGAAACTTACAAGCAGCTCAGGCATCTGGTTATCAGATTGGGCAAGATGGCTATATTACATTCCCACTGGTTGGGCGTATTAAGGCCTCAGGTCAGAGTGTAGCAGCGTTTAACCGCACCCTGCGTAATCGCCTCGCCAGTTATTTAAAAACACCAGATGTAGTAGTACGAGTTCTTTCTTATCAGGGACAGCGTTTTTCAGTGCAAGGTAGTGTAAAACAGGCCGGCCAGTTCTTTTTAAGTGATCAGCCCATCAGTGTTTATACCGCTTTAGGACTGGCGGGTGGAACAGCCGAACAGGGTGACAATACCTATATTACTCTTGTTCGCCAAGGTATAACCTATCAGCTTAATACCATTGCACTGGAAAAAGCAGGTTACTCCCTGCATAATCTGTTGATTCAGCCGAATGATACCATTTATGTAAACTCACGTGAAAACCAGAAAATATACGTAATGGGCGAAGCAGGCAAAAATCAGTCACTGCCAATGCGTGACCAAGGGATGAGCTTGAGTGATGCACTTGGCGAGAGTTTAGGCATTAATCCGCTTTCAGCCAGTGCCGGGCGAATTTATGTATTACGAACGAACCCCAATGACCAGACTACTGAGCTTTATCATTTAAACCTGCAAAGTCTGGGAGACTTTGGTTTGGCCAACCGTTTCAAAATGCGTAGTAATGATATTGTCTATGTTGATGCGACGGGTCTGACACGCTGGCAACGTGTAGTAAATCAGGTGATACCTTTCTCAAATGCCTTGTATAATTTAGACCGTTTGGGGCAATAATGCAGATTCAGCATATTTTGGTGGTCTGTGTAGGTAATATTTGCCGTAGCCCAATGGCAGAATATTTTTTAAAACAGGAATTTCCTCAACTTCAGGTTGAATCTGCAGGAATTTCCGGTTTAAGTGGACATCCAGCAGATGAAAAAGCCCGGCACTGCATGCAGCGTTTAGGTATTGATATGCAGCCGCATATCGCCCGAAAGTTAAATGCCGAGTTGCTCAAAAAAGCTGACCTGATCCTGGTGATGAGCCAGAACCAGCAAAAATATATTGAACAAAGTTGGCCATTCGCCAAAGGCAAAATTTTTCGGCTGGGCCACTGGCAAAATAAAAATGTACCAGATCCGTTCCAGCAGGATCAGCAGGTGTTTGATAAAACCTGTGAACTGATTCAATGCTGCATCGCGGACTGGAAAAAATATATTTAACGTTTAAATAGTAGAATTATGAGCCAAA
The DNA here is from genome assembly GCF_002307755.1 of Acinetobacter sp. UBA1297. Classification (NCBI taxonomy): domain Bacteria; kingdom Pseudomonadati; phylum Pseudomonadota; class Gammaproteobacteria; order Moraxellales; family Moraxellaceae; genus Acinetobacter; species Acinetobacter sp. UBA1297. Next base: position 89,082 of record NZ_DBUF01000014.1, on the reverse strand, counting down.
ACACTACCACTGAAGATACCATTGACCTCAAGGAACTGTTTTTCTCCTTGATTGCACAGTGGAAACTGATTGCCCTCTGCACAATTTTAAGTCTGGTATGTGCTCTGCTGTATTTGCGGACCACACCTGATACTTATGCAGTAGATGCCCTGGTACAGGTAGAGGACAGCAAAGGAACCTCTGCTGCGCTGCTTGGTGACCTTTCCGAAATGATTGAACAGAAGTCACCGGCACAGGCTGAAATTGAAATCCTCAAATCACGGCTGATTTTAGGTTCTGTCATTCATAATTTAAATCTTGATATTCAGGTCAGCAGTACTGAAGATAGTTTTATACAGCGTTTACTTCATAAACCTGACTATCAGACCCAGTATTCTAAAAATTCTGTACTGTTTAAAGATGACAATAAATCTTTTGATATCCGCCAGTTTGAGATCCCGGCCTATTATCTGGACAAAACTCTATTATTAAATTTTTCGGGGAAAAATTTTAGCTTAACTGATGCTGATACTGAACAGGTACTTTTTGAAGCTCCGCTGAATAAAGCCAGCCAGTTAAATTCTAAATATGGTATGTGGAAAGTGGCTATTTTTAGTCAAGGCCAGTTTAATGCCCCTTACAATATTCGCAAGCTCTCTTTGCCTGCTGCCATCAATACAATTTCAGCCAGCTATTCAGTGGCTGAAAAAGGAAAAATGACCGGTATTTTAGGCCTGAATTATCAGGGTCAGGACAAAGAGCATATCACTCAGGTGCTGAATGCCATCCTTGCTTCTTATAAACAGCAAAATATTGAACGCCGTTCAGCCGAAACAGCTCAGACCTTAAAGTTTTTGGATGAACAGTTACCTGATCTGAAGCGTCAACTTGATAAAGCTGAGCGTGAATTTAATAGTTTCCGCCAGCAGTACAATACTGTAGATGTTACTAAAGAGTCCGAATTATATTTAACCCAGAGTATTACCTTAGAGACCCAGAAAATAGAGCTGCAGCAGAAACAGGCAGAAATGGCGGCAAAATATACCTCTGAGCATCCACTAATGCGTGAAATCAATGCTCAGCTCGCTGCAATTAACAGCAAAATTGGTGAACTGAACACGACTTTAAAACGTTTGCCTGAATTGCAGCGCCGTTATTTACAGCTGTTCCGTGAAGTAGAAGTGAACCAGCAGCTTTATACCGCCCTGCTCAACTCTTACCAGCAGCTTCGTGTTGCCAAAGCAGGAGAAATCGGAAATGTCCGTATTGTAGATACAGCAGTTGAACCAATTGCTCCCATCAAGCCAAAGAAAGCTCAAATTCTGGTCCTGGCACTGTTTTTAGGTGCATTCTTAGGTACTTTACTGGCCTTACTACGTAATATGTTACGCTCAGGTGTAAAAGATTCGAGCCAGATTGAAAACGAGCTGGATCTGCCGGTCTATGCTACAGTACCTCGCTCACCAATTCAGGAAAGCCGGGGTAACCTGCACAAGAAGAAGCACATTCCGATTCTGGCCGTTAAAAATAATGATGACATTGCGATTGAAAGCCTGCGCAGCTTGCGTACTGCCGTCAACTTTGCTTTGGCCAATGCCAAAAATAATATCATTATGATCGCAGGACCTGCACCAGAAGTTGGGAAATCTTTTATTTCTACGAATTTGTCAGTGATCTTTGCACAAAGCCACAAGCGTGTTCTGCTGATTGATGCAGACATGCGCCGTGGTTACCTACACCGTTATTTTAATATAGATACACAACCTGGTCTGTCTGAATACTTGAATGGATTAAGTCCACTAACTGATGTAATTCATCAGACTGAAACTGAAAATTTGTATTTGATGAGTCGTGGTAAAAATCCGGCTAATCCGTCTGAGCTGTTAAGTTCCACAACTTTTAGTAGTATGCTGGAACAGCTTTCCAGTCAGTATGATCATATTATTATTGATACTCCACCGGTACTAGCTGTGACTGATGGAATTATTATTTCTCAATATAGTGGTGTAAACCTGATTATTGCCCGCCATGCTAAAACACAAATGAAAGAGCTGGAGATTACAGTAAACCGTTTTGAGCAGGCAGGCGTAAAAGTTAATGGCTTTATACTGAACGATATTCAGTGTACTGCGGCAGGTTATGGTTACGGCTATAATTATGCTTATGCTTATCAGGCAAAAAAAGATGATTAAATCAGTTTTGAAATAATTTAAAAGCCGGAGTTTATTCCGGCTTTTTATTTTACGGTAGTAGATAGATTGTTATACAAGTTTAAAGTAGGATTTTAATGCACAGAAAAAACATATTGTTTGATTGCAAAATATTCTATGCTAAAAGAGTTAGATGACCTGATTACCCCATGGTCTATGTTAAAAGATAAAATGAACTGGAACGCCCTTTATGAGTAAAGCCTTACCTATTGCTGTTGCTGTTATCCTCGGCGGTGCTGCCCTGATCCCTGTTTACTATGCCAGCCAGCATCCTGTGACGCATACCGGTAATGTTAGCAAAGATGCCTCTTCAATCCAGAAAATCAGTTATGCGCTGGGCTATGAAGTTGCACATCAAACTCCACCAGAACTTGATGTTGACAGTTTTATAACTGGTATCCGTCAGGGACATGCCCGTACCAAGCCAGCTTATACTGAAGAAGAGCTACAGGCAGCGTATGTGCAGTTCCAGCAAGATATGCAGAAAAAACAGCTTGAACAGGCTCAAAAAGCTGAATCTGACAGTAACAGCTTTTTGACTGAAAATGCCAAAAAAGCTGGTGTACAGACTACAGCTTCAGGGTTGCAATATAAAATCATTAAAGAGGGTACAGGCAAGCAGCCTACTGCTACTTCCCGTGTGACAGTTCACTATAAAGGCCAGCTGACAGATGGAAAAGTATTTGACAGCTCTTATGACCGTGGCGAGCCAGTCGAGTTCCCTTTAAACCAGGTCATTCCGGGATGGACAGAAGGCTTACAATTACTGAAAGAAGGCGGTAAGGCTACCTTATATATACCTGCTAAACTTGGTTATGGTGAACAAGGCGTACCTGGTACGATTCCACCAAACAGCACACTGATTTTTGATGTAGAGCTGCTTAAAGTACAATAATAATGCACAGGAGGGTCCGACTGCCCTCCACCCTTCAGGATTTTTTATGAAAAAAACACTGCTCGCTTCTATTTTAATCTCGGCCAGCTTCTCTGTCTGGGCGTTACCTGTGACCAATAAAAGTCCGCAAAAAGACCAGCTGGGTTATAGCTATGGCTATGTCATGGGTCGTACCAATGCAGATACCTTGAAAGACCTTAATCTGGAAGCTTTTATTCAGGGTCTAAAAGAAGGTTCTGAAGGCAAGTCTGCCCGTCTGACTGAAGAGGAAATGGCCCGAGCCTTAACTCAATATAAAAAGCAGGCGGAAGCTGAACAGCTGATTGAATTTCAGAAGATGGCTGCCAAAAATGGGCAGGCTGGTGCAGTATTCTTAGCAGAAAATATGAAAAAGCCCGGTATTATTAGCACCAAATCTGGCCTGCAATATCAAATTATTCGAGCAGGACAGGGAAAAACTCCCAAGCCAACCTCACAGGTCAAAGTACATTATGAAGGCCGTTTACTGGATGGTACCGTGTTTGACAGTTCAATTGCACGTAGCCAACCGGTAGATTTTCAGCTGAACCAGGTCATTGAGGGTTGGTCTGAGGGTTTACAGACCATGAAAGAAGGCGGTAAAAGCCGTTTCTTTATTCCAGCCAAGCTGGCTTATGGCGAAATTGGTTCCGGTGACGCTATTCCACCGAATAGTACCTTAATTTTTGATGTAGAGCTTTTGCAGATTTTACCTTAATTTCTGTTCTATAAAAAACCGCCTATATAGAGGCGGTTTTTTATTTATATCGTAGTAAAACTGGCTTAATGCTTGAGCTGGCGAGGATGAAAACCGCTGAGCAGCAAACCAACAGCATAAGCTATAACTCCGACTATACACAGTCCTGCCACTTCAGCCACACGTAACCACTGTGAAAGCTCGCCGTTATACCACTGTAAGCCAAACCATAAGGCAGTTGCCATTACAGTGTTGGCGACCACAAATTGTATAAACAGTTTTTTCCAGTGGCTACCGAAGCGGAAAATATTACGCTTATGCAGGTAATAGTAAAGCAGACCGGCATTGGCAAGTGCAGAACCTGAAGAGGCCAATGCCAGCGCCATATGCTCTGCATGCCAGTTGATCAGTTTAAAAAATCCAATAAAGATCACATTCAATATAGCATTGGTTGCAACTGCAATCAGGCCAACACGGACTGGAGTCTTGGTATCCTGCTGGGCATAGAAGCCGGGTGCAAAGACTTTAATCAGCATAAACGCAATTACTCCCGCACTCATACATTGCAGTGCCAGTGCTGTCATTCGGGTATCTTCCCAAGTAAATTCACCACGCTCAAATAATGCCTGAATGATCGGTGTAGAGAGCATAAACAGCGCAATACTGGCCGGAATACCAACCAGCATGATTACGCGGGCTGCCCAGTCCAGCATGCCACGGAATTTGGTCTGATCCTGCTCGGCATGACGGGCTGAAAGTGAAGGCAGGATCACCGTACCAATCGCGACACCGATTAGACCCAGCGGCAATTCAGTCATCCGTTCGGCACTATACAACCATGAGACCGAACCATCCTGCATAAAGGAGGCCCAAATGGTGTTCAGTAACAGGTTAATCTGGGTAACTGACACCCCGAACAGTGCTGGCAGCATCAGTTTAAGAATACGTTCTACCCCTTCATGCTTGAAATCCACTTTAGGTGGAATCAGCAGTTTTTTACGCCATAGTTCCGGTATCTGAATCGCCAGTTGTAGAATACCAGCGACAACCACAGCCCAGCCTAATGCCATGATTGGCTCAGCCATATACGGTGTCAGCCACCAAGCCCCAGCAATCATCGCGACATTAAGAAGTACAGGTGAAAAAGCTGGTGTACTAAAAGAACCATAGCTGTTCAAAATACTGCTGGCAAAAGCCGTCAGTGACATAAACATCAGGTAAGGGATAGTCAGGCGGAACATGTCGACTGCCAAATCAAACTTGGCCGGGTCATCGTGAAACCCTGGTGCATAGATATATAGAATAGCCGGTGCTGCTACCATCGCAATAAAGGTTAATAAAGTCATGACCGTCAGCAGGCAGCCAAAAACCCGGCTAATCAGAATCTGGACTTCAGCATGAGTACGACTGGTTTTATATTCAGTTAAAACTGGAATAAAGGCCTGCGAGAATGCACCTTCAGCAAACAGACGCCTGAAAAAGTTAGGGATACGAAAGGCCACCACAAAGGTATCGAAATCCTTGCCAGCACCAAATACATTAAGCAGGACCACATCACGTACCAGTCCCAGTACCCGTGACAGCATGGTCATTGCACTTACAATAAAGGTCGATCGCCACAGCGCCATGTATCCACCCAAGCCAAAAAGAAAGACGTTATTGTAATGAAAGTGCAGTAAAATTGCGTTGTAAAATCATCAATAAGATGACTGCTTTTTCTGCTTTAATAATTCCCTGAAATGTGCCCAGTCAAAATGGGGCCCTGGATCGGTTTTTCGTCCCGGCGCAATATCGCTGTGGCCGGCAATATGCTGGCCAATTTTAGGGTAAGCCCGTTGCAGGACAGTCGTCACTTCAGCCAGTACCTGATATTGAATCTCGCAAAACTCAGTATCATCACTGCCCTCAAGTTCAACCCCGATAGAATAATCATTACACTCTACCCTGCCCAGATAGCTGGAGCGGCCCGCGTGCCAGGCACGATCATTGAAATTGACGAACTGCAGGACTTCACCGCTACGCAGGATCAAAAGATGGGTGGAAACCTGCATACCGCGAATGGTCTGGAAATAAGGATGGGCATTCCAGTCAAGCTGGTTCTGAAAAAACTGTTCAATATAGCCCCCCCCAAATTGTGACGGCGGCAGGCTAATGTTATGCACGACAATCAGCTGGATTTCACATGGCTCAGGACGCTGGTTAAAATTGGGAGAGCTGATCTGTCTGGCCCCTATTAATTTTCCGTTAATTACCTGAAATGTGGGAGCTGTATACATAAATTTATCCGTTTAGAAAATCTGTAGGTGTGCCTGAACCGGTGATCTGGACGCTGAAAAGCAGGATGAAAAACTGTCTCTTTCCAGTGGGACAATGCTAATATATCGCACAATTTTTATGGGTACATCACGATACGGAAATTATATGAGCATTCCTGCCTCTTTGCTTGAACAGTCGATTCAGATCAATATCCAGCAGGCCCTGCAGGAAGATATCGGTACGGGTGACATCACGGCTTTATTGACGCCTGAAGATGAACAGGCAACTGCAACTATTATCAGTCGGGAAGATATGATACTGGCAGGACAGCCTTGGGTGAATAGCCTGATTCAGACTTATGATCCTCAGGTAGAGGTAATCTGGCTAAAAAATGATGGTGAGCGGGTACAGGCGAATGAGGCTTTTTTAAAACTGGCTGGCTCTGCACGCAGTCTGCTCACTGTGGAACGCCCTGCCCTAAACTTTATTCAGACTTTATCAGCTGTCGCAACCAAAGTAGCCGACTATGTTCAGCGACTTAACGGGCTGAAGACCAAGCTTCTTGATACCCGCAAGACTCTGCCTGGGCTACGTATTGCCCAGAAATATGCAGTTGCAGTGGGTGGTGGACAAAATCACCGTTTGGGCCTGTTTGATGCTTTCCTGATTAAGGAAAATCATATTATGGCAGCTGGCGGTATTGCCCAAGCCATTGCTAAAGCCCATGACATTGCACCTGGTAAACCGGTTGAAGTTGAAGTTGAAACCTGGGATGAACTTAATCAGGCCTTAAACGCTGGTGCAGATATTGTCATGCTGGATAATTTTAGCACTCAGCAAATGCGGGATGCGGTTCAACATGTAGCGGGACGCTGCAAACTGGAAGCTTCAGGTAATATCACACTAGAAAATCTGCGAGAAGTTGCCTCGACAGGCGTAGATTATATTTCGATGGGTGCCCTGACCAAAGATATAAAAGCTGTTGATTTATCAATGCGTTTTAATGGCTAATACAGCCATTAATTAACAGTTTCCTCACTCGGGTCGGCAGTTTCGGCTGTCTGCCAGGCTGATTCAGCCGCATTTTTTTCTTGGGAGCGTGGATCACAGGCCATTAATGCGAATGTAATAAAAGAAATTAAAATAATAAACAGTTTCAGCAAAAGTATAGTTCCTTATAGGTTAGGTCATAATGAAAATCTATAAAACACATTAACTTATTCAGATGGACTGCGACGCAGGTTTAAGCTTTCCTATGTATTTTATTGGTTATATTTTGTAGAGGTGGATAAATTGCTGTATCGCCTTGATTCAAGAAGGCTAATTTATATCATATGTGGGGTTAAAATTATAAATTTCAACAGATTATACTTTTTATTTTAGACTCTTTAGATGCTCTTTTATATTATCTGTTCTTTTGAGCTCCTCTGGTTAGAGCTAAAAAGGAAGAGTGTGCTCAAAGCAGGAAAAGTACTGGCTATAACCGGTTTAAATAAACATTATAGCCAGCCAGTTAAGATTAAACCGAATAACCTATAAATGGATCAGAGTAAGAATCTTTTCCTGTTTCAATCCGTCCGGCAAAGCGACGTTTGAATTCGGGCTCATTTTCTAGACTGACTGTAAAATCATACCAGCCGTACCATTCACTCATATCCAGTAACAGCTCGGTTTCCGCCGTGCGGGTTTCTATGTGCCAGGACTTGTTTAAATAGGCATTGGCCTGAATCACCAGCTTTGCTGTTTTCTGACCGTCACTTCTGAGTTTTAGATATATTTTTGGTTCACACTCTCCTACACATATCCGAATTTCAGGCAGACTTTCACTATAAAGTTTGCTGTGAAGATTCCCCTGAAAACTCCGGTGAAAACCATTTGGTCCCAGTACCCACAAGTCATATCCGCCGTCATGTACAGACCAGATATCGTCTAGCTGTTTCCCTGCTTCTACCATATAACGTCGCGGAATAGCTTCCAGATCAAGCTTGTTATAAACATGAAAAACTGCTGCCTGCTCGCCGGTATTGGAAAAAATTAGCTGAACCTGCTGTCGGGCCAGTTCGACCTTGGCGCTACAGTGCAAAATATAGGGTAAGGCACGTGACAGGCGTATACCAGTCTGCTGTAGTGGCATGTTCTGGTTTTTCGGTACAGTCAGCTGTGGCAACAAGGCCTGCCTTAGACGGATTGCATCTGCTTCCTGTCTGGATTTCTGCCCAGGCAGCTCAGGCAGAATGTCCAGATTAGGAGTTTTAAAATTAAAGGCGGAGGTCAAGTCACCACAGACTGCGCGGCGGTAAGGGCTGATATTGGGTTCCTGTATTCCAAAGCGCTGTTCCAGAAAACGTAAAATAGAGGTATGGTCAAAAACCTGTGAGTTTACCCAGCCACCACGGCTCCAAGGTGAAAGGATATACAATGGCACACGTACGCCTGGACCATATACCCGGCCATCCGGCTTGGGTTGTGATTTGGAACCTACCACCGCAGGGTGATTGAAATATTCATAAGAAAGCTGCTGCTCGGTTAAGGTTGTTTTGCCCTGTAACTGGCCAGCCTGATCTTTTGAGGGCGCACTCGGTGATGGTACATGGTCAAAGAAGCCATCATTTTCATCAAAATTGACCAATAATACGGTCTGGCTCCAGATGTGCGGATTTTCTGTGAGGGCATTTAAAACTTCCTGGATATACCACGCACCTTGTACCGGGCTGGAAGGCCCGGGATGTTCACTATAAGTTGCGGGCGCTACTATCCAGCTCACCTGTGGTAACTGACCCTGCTGGATATCTTCTTTAAAACTGCCGAGAAACCCGCCATCTGGCATGGTATTGGCAATACCTTTATAAAGCGGCTGATTAGCATCAATTCTGGCATCGTATGCTGGACTTTTCAGGTCACTGTGACTGACGGGCTAACCAGATTGCTCATTGGCACGGCGATACTGTTTAAAACCGGCTAACGGATTATCTGTAAAGTTATCTGGCATGTTCTGGTAGACCTTCCAGCTGACGCCCGCCTGCTGTAGACGTTCAGGATATGTACTCCATTCATAGCCTTCACTTGAAGGCCCCAGTCCATCAAATTCATTTACCACGCTGGCTACGCCTGCTCCAGTTGGGCCATTGGTACCAGTCCAGATAAATTTGCGGTTCGGATTGGTTCCTGCATGTATGGCACAGTGATAGGCATCACAGATGGTAAAAGCATCTGCCAAGGCAAACTGATATTCCAGTTCCTGTTTTTTATAATACCCCATGGATTGTGGCTGCTTGTGCTTGACCCAGTCTCCCATACGGCCATAGTCCCAGGCTGCTTGTCCATCTGACCAGGAATGTGGTGTACCACTGACCCGCTGGGCATTACCTTTCGTACTGTCCAGATGATAAGGCAGAATTTTGTTCTGCTGGGCATCATACTGCTCCCAGACTGAACGGCCCTCTTTCAAGGGAATGGTAAAACGGTCCCCGAAACCACGGACTCCTTTTAAAGTACCAAAATAATTGTCAAAGGAGCGGTTTTCCTGCGTCAGGATAACTACATGTTTGATGTCCTGCAGCGTACCTGTCTCTACTTTGGCATCGATTGCCAGAGCTTTTTGAATACTGAGCGGAAAACTGGCCAGAGCGGCGGTGCCAAACAAGGTTTTACTGGTGGTTAATAAGAATTCACGACGGTCCATTTTAAGTCCTGCTGTTTGTCCAGAGATTAAGGGGCACAGTGCATTTTGCATCCAGAGGGTGAAGGCATTAATGTGCCGGAGTCGGCCTCATCTTCATTACAGGCACTGAGCAGCAGGCTGCCGGTTATGATTAAAACTAAAAATAATTTATGCATTGTCCATTACCCAATAAAGAAGTAAGGACTAGAAATACTGAAAACCGATAACGTTTACGTTATATTTTGATGTCGTTTCCATGAAATAAAAAACGCATCCGAAGATGCGTTTTGAATAGAACATGCAGCTTACCAGCCCAGCGCTTCCTGCTGTTTCTTGATCAGCTCGCTAATTCCCTGTTCTGCCAGCTCCAGCATGGCATTGCATTGGGCACGAGTAAATGGCTTATCTTCTGCAGTCCCCTGAATCTCAATAAATTCACCTGCCTGAGTCATTACCACATTCAGGTCAGTCTGGCAGTTTGAATCTTCTTCATAACACAGGTCCAGTAACACCTCATCCTGATACATGCCGACAGAAATAGCCGCAACTAGTCCTTTTAAGGGATCATGTTTGATTTTTTTGCGCTCGAGCAACACATTCATGGCATCTACCAGTGCAACAGCTGCTCCAGTAATGGCTGCTGTACGCGTACCGCCATCAGCCTGGATCACGTCACAGTCGATAGTAATAGTATTTTCACCCAGTTTTTTCAGATCGACCATTGCACGCAGGCTACGGCCAATCAGGCGCTGGATTTCCTGGGTACGGCCACTCTGCTTGCCGCGTGCCGCTTCACGGTCACTGCGAGTATGGGTGGAGCGCGGTAACATGCCGTATTCAGCAGTTACCCAGCCCTGACCCTGACCTTTTAAAAAGCGAGGTACAGAATTATCGATACTGGCTGTACACAATACTTTGGTATGACCAAACTCAACCAATACTGAGCCTTCGGCATAACGTGTGTAGTTGCGAGTGATTTTGACATCACGTAATTGGTTTAGGGCACGCTGGTCAATACGCATAATCCATCCTATAGCTGGCTCAAAATTGATTGCGCGCTATTATAGCAGATGCATCTCTTTCCCGTGCAGCTACAAATTGTGCTCATTCGAAAAGCGGTTCTTCAGTAAGGTAAATGCTTCCTTCCAGCGGCCTGCCTTGACCTTTTGCAGACTACCTTCCGGTAAAGAGCATTTCGCCAGCCGGACCCATACGCTCGCAAACTGCTGCATAAAACTCGCTTCATTATAGTGAATGCCATATTCCGCACACAGAGCCTTAATTTTCGGCGCCACCTCGGCATAGCGGTTAGCCGGCATATCCGGAAACAGGTGGTGTTCAATCTGGTGACTCAGGTTACCGCTCAGAATATGCAGCCCTTCCGTGCCACTGAAATTACTTGAACCACGAATCTGGCGTAAATACCACTCTGCCCGGCTTTCATTTTCAGTATTGTCTGGCTCAAAGGTTTCAGCATCTTCAGTAAAATGGCCGTTAAAAATTACCGCGGAGGCCCACAGGCTCCGAATTATATTGGCCACCGCATTTCCGGCAAAAACTGGTAAGGCATTCGGTCCGGCGATTAATGGAAAGAAGATATAGTCTTTAAGTACTTGACGGCGGACTTTCAGGCGCAGTTTTGCTGCATCTTGCCAGACCTGTTTCCAGGTTTTGGTTTTATAGACCAGTACATCTTCCAGATGCAGGTTCTGTACACCCACATACCACTCAAAAAACACCATAAGCTGGATTGCCAGTGGAATATTAAATAGAAAGCGCGGCTCCCATTTCTGTGATTCACTGACCCGAAGCAATCCATAACCGACATCATGATCCTTACCGACAATATTGGTATAGGTATGGTGCACATAATTATGGGTATATTTCCAGTCATCTCCCGTCGAGATGGTGTCCCAGTCATAATTTTCCCCGTTCAGGCTCGGGTCATTCAGCCAGTCAAACTGGCCATGCATCACGTTATGACCCAGTTCCATATTTTCAACAATTTTGGAAATACCCAGCAAGGTGGTTCCAGCCAGCCAGACTGGTGGTATCCAGCCGGCAAACATCAGCATGCCACGTGAAGTAATTTCACTATAACGGACGAAGTTGCGGATTTTATAGATATACGCCGCATCCTTTTCACCAAGACTATCCATAACTTCACGGCGGATTGCATCTACTTTTGCACCAAACTGCTGGATTTCTTCAGGTGTTAAATGGCGGGATTTAGAATTTAGTGGATACTGTATGGACATGTTCATAAGGGCTCTCCAATATTTTTAATTTTTTGATTCTAGAGATTAATCTCAAGCGGACTGACTGCCTGGCTGATACAAAGCTTAATCTGAACGTTGTTACCATGATCAATTTCACCGGTCAGCAGATTTCTGGTTGAGCCACTGACCTTGGTACAGGTGCAGGTATTACAGATTCCCATACGGCAACCGTGCGCAGGTCTTAAACCGGCCTGTTCTGCACTGTCTAGCAGATTACCTTTGGCCTCAAATGCCTGCTGTGAACGTATGAACCTGACTGGCTGGGCTTCTAGGGTCTCATCCATGACTGGCTGGAAATATTCCTGATGTAACCAGTCCTCTGCCTGTGCCCCATGATAAATATACTGTACCGCCTGCATCATGCCTGGCGTACCACAGGCATAGCTGTGAGTATGGGCAAAATGTGGCACAATAGCCTTGAGTAAAGCCAGGTCCAGATGCTGTTTCTGCTGGGTAGTATTGATAAAATGATAGTTGAGCTGCGGATAGGCCTCTGCTAATTGCTGGATTTCATTATGCAGGACAGTATCACGGCTAAAATACAGCAGATCGATCTGTCTCACCTTTTGTGTCATGGCTTGCTGTAACAGAGCATAAATAGCTGTAATTCCGCTTCCGGAAGCAATCAGTAAAGCAGGCTCCTGACCAGCATGCAGACAGAACTCCCCCTGTGGCTGCGATATTTCAATTACCTCGCCTTTTTTCAGCTGTGACATGGCCCGGGAAACCCGTCCCTGCACCTTAACTCCTAATATCAGCGTACCGGCATCTATAGCAATAATCGAATAACTCCGCTGTAAACGTACACCTTCTACTACAACTGTGACCAGAACCGACTGCCCGGCACAATACTGTTGTGTATTAAACCGGTGGCTGGGTCTCAGTTTGATCCGGTACATGTCGGCGGCCAGAGGATAGACACTAATGACTTGTGCCTTGATCCGTTTTAAGGCCAACATCGGGTCAACCTTTTCCAGAAGAAAGTCTACAAAATCTTCACGTATCCATTGTGGCTTGTATTGCATTTGTGCGGTCATCGGTGTTCCTCTTTATGCTAGCTATTTAGTGAGTGAACAAACGTTCTTTAAGTGTACAATTGTTCACTATACGCTTTTCCATTATTCAGTCAACACCTGTACACTGATATTCGTCGTTTAAAAGTAGCTATTTTTTGCTAGACTCTTGCACAAAGCAATTTTGGGTTAGCATGATGTCGATACGTGATGAACGAAAGCAGCAGAGTCGTCAGGCCTTACTGGATGCGGCATTGCGCCTGAGTACTTCTGGTCGTTCATTTAGCAGTATTAGCTTGCGTGAAGTCGCACGTGAGGTTGGTTTAGTACCAACCGCCTTCTATCGGCATTTTCAGGATATGGACCATTTAGGTCAGGAACTGCTTGATCAGGTCGCGCTGCATTTAAAAACAGTATTACATCAGCTGGGTCTGGCTTATCTGTCACAGCTCGGCAGTAAATCACAGAATACCTTACAACTCTTTTTTCAGGCAGTTGACCAGAATCCTGAACCCTGGATTTTTATGATTTCTGAACGTTGGGGCGGTTCCAAGGTCGTTCGCCAGGCGATTGGCCGTGAAATTGAATTTCTAATTGATGATCTGGTCAATGACCTGCGCCGGATTGAAAGCCTCAAGCATATTCAGGATGAAAATGACCTTAAGGTACTTTCTACTATTCTTACCAATCTCTCTTTTACCTGGGCCATGACCTGGATCAGTCTGTCACGCCAGAATAGTGGACTGGCCTTGAAGGAACAGCAGGAGCAGTTTATGCAGCAGGCTGCGACTGAATTACGATTTATGTTCCGTGGCGTATCTAACTGGACATAGTGCCAAGCACCAATTTTTAACACAAAAATTACTATCACCCGGCTTTTGGCTTTCTGTTATCTCAACAAATAGTTTAATTTTACAGTAAGGTAAGTACTGCTACAGTATAGCCATCGGCAAGGAACGGAAAACAGGCATGAATCCAGAGCGCCATAAACAATTTTTATTACGTAAAGAACGCATTCTTCAGGCAGCAGAGAAGCTACTACTGGAAAATAATCAGGAAATTACACTGGATGAACTGGTTGCAGAGCTGGATATTGCCAAAGGTACACTGTACAAGCATTTTAAAAGTAAAAATGAGCTATTACTGGAACTGGTGATCCAGAATGAAAGACAACTGCTGGAAATTTCCCGTGCACCTTATCGTAACTTTAGGGAATATGCACCTGCCTATATGCTCCATCACCTGCTTGCGCCTGGCCGTACTATTTTACTGCACCAGCTTGAAGAGCATCTGACTATGACAGCATCGGGTCTGAATACACTCTTTGAAGAGTTGTATCAGGTACGGCAGGAACGGATTCTGGCCATTCGTGAAGTCACCGAACAATATTTAAAATCATTAAATTATGATATGTCGATCCGTGACTATCTGTCTTATATCTGGTCCCTGACTTATGGTGCAGCCCTGTTACTTAATTCTAGCTACTATCAGCGTTCTATCGGTTCACGTAAAAAATTGATTCAGCTTTATATCAATCAGGCACTTTCTTTACCAAGCCAACCGATTAATCTGGATGCATTCGAGCTGGACAGCGAATTACTTTAAGTTCAGTTTAAATACTATCTATAAAAAAGCCGTTTCCTGCCCTGACAGAAAACGGCTTAAATAATTAAATAACTATAGACTATTTGGCTTTACGCTCTTTATTAATCAGGAAATCAAGCACCTGGGTAACTTTAGCGTCTTCACCCTGAATAATATATTTACCATTTACAACTACAGCAGGTACACCAGTTAACTGGTATTGCTGCGCCAGACGGTTAGATTGCGCCACTTTTCCGGTAATCGAGAAAGAGTTAAACATGCTGTTGAATTTACTCTCTGGTATACCGTACTTGGTAAAGAATTTTGCCTGAGCAGCCTGGTCAAAAATCTGCTGGTTGTTGACATGAATTGCATGGAATAATGGCAGATGGGTTTTTTGGCGTACACCGAGTGCCTCAGACACATAATAGCCACGTGCACCCTGTTCCCAGACTTTATTCATGGCAGCCGGAGTACGTACAAAGCGTACGTCTTTAGGTATCTTTTTAAGCCAGGCCTGCATATGCGGCTCAAGCTTAAAACAGTGCGGACAGCCATACCAGAAAAACTCACGGACTTCGATCTTGCCCGGTACTTCAACCTTAACAGGATTGGCCACTACAGTATAATCCTTGCCTGCTACAAAATTGGCTGCCATGGCACTACCTGAAAATGCCATTACAGCAGTACACAAACTACCTAAAATAAACTTTTTCATTGACGCTGAGATTCCTCTGAATTGTTATGCCGAGTTTATGAGTTCACTATAAATTAAATATGCCAGAATCGTTTTCCTTCTGTGAACTTTTTTACAGCTTTTATCGCTTTTTCTGGAATTAACGCTACACTAAGTCTGAATATTTTATTCCTGATCATTAACCGGATAATGAGGTGACTGTCATGTCGCAACTGAATGTTGATCCACAAGAAATTGCTAAATTCGAAGCACTTGCAGCCAAATGGTGGGATCAGCATTCTGAGTTCCGTCCCTTACATCAGATCAATCCCTTGCGCTTGAACTGGGTAGATGAGCTCAGTGGTGGCCTGGCCGGTAAAAAGGTACTGGACGTAGGTTGTGGTGGTGGCATTTTGACCGAAAGTATGGCACGTCGCGGTGCGGCTGAAGTGCTGGGTGTAGATATGGGTGAAGCGCCTTTAGCAGTTGGCCGCCTGCATGCCCAGCAGGAAAATGTGCAGAATATTGAGTACCGCCAAATTCCGGTAGAGCAGCTGGCTGAAGAACAAGCGGGCCAGTATGATATTGTGACCTGTATGGAAATGCTGGAACATGTACCAGATCCGGCTTCTATTATTAAAGCCTGTCAGACTCTGGTAAAACCGGGCGGCCATGTGTTCTTTTCTACTATTAACCGTAATCCGAAATCTTATCTGTTCGCTATTATTGGTGCCGAATACCTACTCCGGATGTTGCCTAAAGGTACTCATGATTATCACAAGTTTATACGCCCATCCGAGCTAGCCCATGACATCCGGGCTGCCGGGCTAGAGCTTAAACAGATGACCGGTTTACATTACAATCCGCTGACCAAGCATTACTGGCTGGCACCGAATGTAGATGTCAACTATATGGTACATACTGTTAAGGAAGTCACAGAATGAAAGCTGTCCTGTTTGACCTTGATGGTACCTTGATTGACACCGCAGCTGACTTTATCCGTATTATTCAGGATATGTGCCGTGCCGAAAACTGTGAGGTTGTAGCAGCAGACCTGATCCGCATCCAGGTGTCTGAAGGTGCGCGAGCCATGGTCAAACTGGTCTATCCGCATCTTGAGGTCGATGATCCGGTATTTCTGGCACACCGTCAGCGTTTTCTGGACCTATATGGAGCAGATATTGCAGTTGAGACAGACCTGTTCGAAGGCATGTACCCTTTACTTGATGAACTGGAAGCTCGAGGTATTCCTTGGGGAATTGTGACTAATAAGCCCCGTGGCTTAAGCGAGGCTTTACTTGCTGCCCTGAACTTAACAGAACGCTGTGCAGTACTGGTCTGCCCTGAGGATGTCACCAGAACCAAACCTGATCCGGAACCGATGTATTTAGCTGCCAGACAAATCAATCTTCCGGCAGAGCAAATCATTTATGTCGGGGATCATCCGCGTGATATTGAAGCCGGTCGTAATGCAGGAATGTATACCATCCTGGCTGCTTACGGCTATTTACCGTTAAGCCACAAAGATAACTTAACGGCCTGGCAGGCAGATTGTATAGTGAATGATATTTCCGAACTGCGGCAGAAGGTATGCCAACTGCTGAAACTGGAATCAGAAAAACCCGTAGTACTTTAGACATATCATAATAATGAGGAGGTTTGCCTATGAAATACTCACAATATCAACCTCGTCCAGACTTACTGAAAAATCAGGTTATTCTGATCACGGGTGCAGGTGACGGTATTGGCCGCGCTGCTGCCTTAAGTTATGCCCTGCATGGTGCTACAGTTGTTTTGCATGGCCGTACCCTGAACAAGCTTGAAGTCATCTATGATGAAATTGAAGCATTGGGGGCACCTCAACCTGCCATTTTGCCTTTACAACTGTCCAGTGCTTCTGCACAGGATTATGAACATCTGGTCAATATTCTGGATAAACAGTTCGGACGTCTAGATGGAATTTTGCATAATGCCGGTATCTTGGGTGAGCGTATCGAACTGGCCCATTATCCAGCTGAAGTCTGGGATGACGTGATGGCGGTAAATCTGCGAGCACCCTTTGTACTAACGCAGGCCCTATTGCCTCTACTGCAAAAATCTGAACATGCTTCAGTAGTTTTTGCCAGTTCAGGTGTAGGCCGGGAAGTTCGTAAGCGTTGGGGTGCATATTCTGTTTCTAAAATTGCTATTGAAGCGGTAAGCAAACTGTTTGCTGTAGAAAACCAGCATCCGAATATACGCTTTAACTGCATTAATCCGGGCGCCACCCGAACAGCCATGCGGGCTAAGGCTTTTCCAGATGAAGATCCAAAAGTGCTAGCGACACCAGAAACAATTATGCCGGCTTATTTATACCTGATGGGTGAAGACAGCCGTCATATGAATGGGCAGAGTATCGATGCTCAGGATTAGTCTCGGATTTTATTTTTGAATCACTGTTTGGCTTAAATAAAAACAGGCTATACCAAATTAAACTACTGCTATTGCAAAAGAGGTTACAGGCATAGACGAGATCATATCTTGCTCTATGCCAAGAATGAGCAAAAGCAGAAATAAGCTTAAATATTTAAAGCAGAAATTTACCGATACATATAAATAATAATAGTATGGAGAATACTTAATTTGTTTTATATTAAGTACGCATTGTCTCTGCAATTTTAAATAATTAGTTGAATTATCTTCACAGTTTCTCTGTTTTTTTTTCGTACAGTAGATGGGTAAAGAAATTTTAAGTATGAATTTGAGGATTAAACATGAAAAAGATTATGGCTGTGCTGGCATTATCTTTCTCTACCTTCATGGCAAGTGTAGCTTTTGCAGCACCTCCTCATAAAAATCAGGACCATTCGGACCGACGTGGCGGGCCACATGGCAAGATGTTCCAGCAGGACGAAGATTCTGTCCGTGAACAGCGTCGTATGCGTGAAGAACGTGGAGTCAGTCGTCTGAAACAGCACAAATGGCAAACCGGTTATATTATGCCGCAACATTACCGAGGCAACGGCTATAAGGTTGAATATGAAAATTATGACCTGCCGAAACCTTCGCGTAATCAGCAATGGTACAAGGTCAATAATGATTATCTGTTAGTCGACTCAGATAAACACAGTATTATCAGGATTATGGACTGATAGATATCCTTCATTATTCCGTTCATCCAGAATAAAAAGGCCTAAATACAATTTAGGCCTTTTTACATAGGGCTAACTGGCTATTTCTGTCGAGTTAATTTCTAATTTCCTTCTCAATTCCTTCATTAATTTCACAATTCAATAAAACGGCTTTCATGCTTTATATCTAATTGTTGCCTAAAGTAGCGTTATAAATTGATGAGCTTGCAACGCAGGATAAAAACATGAAAACATTACTTACAGGTATCGCTTTATCTTTGAGCGCGCTGATTACTACCAGTGCTATGGCCGCACCACAGCATTATGATCAGCGTTATGACCGCCCTAATACCCCACACTGGAGCCATGACGACCGTCGTTATGATGACCGCCGCTGGGATGATCGCCGTTCATCTTCACGAGTAAATCCAAGTCGTGAATGGCGCAGTGGTCAGGTGCTGCCTCGTCAGTATGATAACAACCGTTACAAGGTTGACTACCGTGATAGCCGTCACCTGAATAAGCCTGCCCGTTATCAGCAGTGGTATAAAATTAATGGTGACTATGTGCTGGTCAATGAACGTAACAACCGTATCATACGGATTCTGGGCTAATTCAGTCCTACATCGATACATATTCACCCGGGCACTGACCCGGGTGTTTTTTTGCTTTTTATATACCTGCCTGCTGTTTTTTGATTAGAATCAGCAGACTGAATAAGCAACTGGATCAGGCATATTATGAATTCTGTGGAAACCGCGAATACTACTGAACAACTCAATGTACGCTGGTTCCGGCATTCTGCTCCCTATATTAATGCGCATCGTAATAAGACCTTTGTCATCATGTTTGGAGGTGAGGCGGTCTGCCATGATAATTTCCAGCATATTATTCACGATATTGCCCTGCTCAATTCCTTGGGAATTCGTCTGGTTCTGGTTCACGGTGCCCGTCCGCAGATTAACCGGAATCTGGAACAGTTTCAGCTGAGTGCACCATTTCATAAGAACCGCCGGATTACTACACGTGAGTCTCTTGGCTGTGTCATGAGTGCTGTAGGCTCAATCCGTCTGCAAATTGAAGCCCTGCTTTCTACCGGGTTAGCGAACTCACCTATGTACGGCGCAGCTATCCATGTAGTCTCTGGTAATTTTGTCACTGCTAAACCTTATGGTATTCATGATGGTATCGATTTTCAGTTAACCGGTGAGGTTCGCTCCATAGACAGTACCAGTATTCACCAGCATCTTGAGCATAACAGTATTGTACTGCTCGGACCGACTGGGTACTCCACTACAGGCGAAGTCTTCAATCTGCTGGCAGAAGAAGTCGCAACCAAGACAGCCGTTGCCCTAAAAGCGGATAAACTGATTTTTCTGGGCCAGCAGCAAGGTCTATTAAATTCCAAACAGCAATTATTGCGTGAATTAACACCTCAGCAGCTGGACCCTTATATAGAACAGCATGAACAGGCAGATCCAACTCAGGCTTTATATTTACGTGCGGCACGCGATGCTTCCCTAGAAGGCGTCAATCGTGTTCATCTGATTTCTTATACGTATGACGGTGCGCTGATTGAAGAGCTATTTACCCGTGATGGGATTGGCACCATGATCACCGATGCACATTATGAAGAAGTCCGCACTGCCAGAATTCAGGATGTAGGTGGACTGATCAAACTGTTACGCCCCCTTGAACAAGAAGGGATACTGGTTTACCGCTCACGTGAACGGCTAGAAACTGAAATCAACCAGTTTGCTGTCATTGAACGTGACGGTACGATTCTCGCCTGTGCGGCGCTTTACCCGATTCCAACTTTGAAGAATGAAATACCTTCGGCAGAAATTGCCTGTGTAGCAGTACATCCGGCATACCGTAAATCGAATCGAGGCAGCCAGATTTTAAATTTTCTTGAAAAAAAGGCACAAGATAATGGAATCAAGCAGTTGTTTGTACTGACCACCCGCACAGCACACTGGTTCCTAGAACATGGTTTCATGCCAGCCTCTGTTGATGATTTACCCAATACCCGGCAGGCACTTTATAACTATCAGCGAAATTCACTGGTATTTAAAAAACAGTTATAGAACCGGCCTTAATATTTAGCTTTATTTTTAATAAATATATCTTTGAACCAGAAATAAAAAGTAAAACTTTCAAGGTTCTTACTTATTATTTCTGGTTTTTCTTTAGCTCAATAAAAAATTATTAATAATATTCAGTTATTTAATTAAAAATAATATTAATTTTTTAAATCATAAATACTCATAAGTTAAGCAGTTTTATATTTTAGCTTTTTTTTTCATGACTAAACGATAAAAGCTTATTTTTTTAGCATTACCGGGCATCTTAGGCTGTATGTGATTGTTAAATTTCACTGCCAGGAGCACCTTTTCCATGAACAGCCAGCAAATTTCTTGGGCCCGTTCTGCCATCTTATTGACCAGTCTGGCAACTGCCCTGTTTCTAGGTGGCTGTTCCAAATCTGACCCTCAGACTCAGGTCTTGAATATCGGTTTTCAAAAATATGGCATTTTACCGATTCTAAAGGTCCAAGGTAGTCTGGAAAATGCTCTCAAATCACAAGGTATAAAGATTCGTTGGGTTGAATTTCCTGCAGGTCCACAGCTCCTTGAAGGTTTGAATGTCGGAAGTGTCGCTTTTGGAGAAGCGGGTGAAGCTCCTCCCATTTTTGCTCAGGCAGCCAATTCAAATATTGTCTATGTAGCAAATCAGCCGGGCGCGCCTCATGGGGAAGCGTTAATAGTCCAGAAGAATTCTCCCATACAGTCTGTTGCTGATTTAAAAGGCAAACGGATTGCACTGAATAAAGGTTCTAATGTTCATTATTTACTGCTCAATATTTTAGAGGCGAATGGTTTAAAGCTTGAAGATATTCAGGTGGTCTATCTGCCACCGGCAGATGCTCGTGCTGCATTTGAACGTGGTTCTGTCGATGCTTGGGTAATCTGGGACCCCTTCCTGGCCGCAGCAGAACAGCAACTTGGTGCCCGGGTTTTAAAGGATGGTCAGGGCCTGGTCAATAATCTCCAATTCTATCTGGCCGACCGTAAATTTGCAGAAAACAACCCGAAAGTCATTCAGACTATTATTCAAGAATTAAACACTACGACCCAATGGGTTGCCCAGCATCAGGACGAGGCAGCCAGTCTGTTAGAACAACCAACCGGACTGGAACATAATATTTTAAAAACTTCTATTTCACGTATGGGCTTTGGGGTAAGACCAGTTAGCCAGGAAGTCTCTCATGCGCAGCAGAAAGTGGCTGATGCCTTTTATGCCCAGAAATTAATACCTGTCAAACTTGATATTCAGGCTGCGATTTTAAAGCAAACACCATAACAATAAGAAGGACGCCAAATGTATTCACTCAAAGTTTTTTTAATTAGCAGTTTTATAGCCTTAGGCCTGAGTGGCTGCCAGAAAACCAGTTCTGATACTGCGCCGGGACAACAGTCTGTTCAAGAAAACAAACTCAAAACCCTGGCAATCGGATACCAGAAATCCTCACTGAATCTGTTAGTCGCTCGCCAGCAACAGCTATTTGAACAGCAGTTTCCCGGCGTTAAGGTGGCGTGGAAAGAGTTTCCAGCTGGCCCACAAATGCTGGAAGCACTGGCAGTTGGTGCAATTGATTTTGGTGCAGTAGGTAATACTCCTCCTGTTTTCGCACAAGCGGCCGGGAAAGATCTGAAATACATTGGCTATGAAGTGGTTCCCCAGAATGCACAGGCATTATTAATACCTGCAGACAGTTCAATTCGTACACTTGCCGATCTAAAAGGTAAACGGATAGCGGTACAGAAAGGTTCAAGTGCTCATGAACTTTTGGCTAAAGTTTTACAAAAGGCTGGTTTAAGCTGGCAGGACATTCAGCCCATCTGGCTTCCTCCGGCAGATGCACGGGCAGCTTTCGATAAACAGTCAATTGATGCTTGGTCGATCTGGGAACCGTACTTAAGTGCAGCAGAGCTGGATGCCAAAGCCAAGGTATTAATTGACGGCCAAGCCTTTGCACGGACTTATTCATTTTATATCGCTAACCCACAATTTATTGAGCAGCATCCCGGTGCAACTGAAAAGATCCTACAAAGTTTAAATACTGCCGATCAATGGATACTTCAACACCAGCAACAGGCATTAAAGATTTATCAGCAAAGTACCGGCCTTAAACAGAATATTGCCCAGCGGGTTATAGATAAACGGCTCAAACCCTCTCCTATTTATAGCCTTAAACCTGAAGTCGTACAGGCACAACAAGAAATTGCTGATCTCTTTCAACAGGTCAAATTAATTCCAAAATCAATCCAGGTCAGCCAAGTGGTCTGGGTCCCTACACCTAAAAACTGATTTAGACAGATAAGGATACTGACATGAAAATTTTTTGGTTTATTCCGACTCATGGTGATAGCCGCTATTTAGGCACCAGTAAAGGTGGGCGCCAGGTCGATCATGCTTATATGAAACAGATTGCAGTGGCTGTAGACAACCTGGGCTATGAAGGTGTACTGATTCCGACCGGCCGCTCATGTGAAGATCCATGGATTACAGCTGCCAGCCTGATTGATGCCACTAAAAACCTGAAATTTCTGGTGGCTTTGCGCCCTGGTGTAACCACCCCTGCTCTGGCAGCCCGTATGGCAGCAACTTTTGACCGTCTCTCAAACGGGCGGGTACTGCTAAATCTGGTTACAGGGGGTGATGAGCAAGAGCTAAAAGGTGATGGTGTATATGAAGACCATGCTACACGCTACCAGACAGCAGCAGAGTACACCAAGATCTGGCGTGAAATCTTAACCCGTTCTCATACAGGTGAAAGCTTTACTTTCCATGGCGAACGGCTAAGTGTTGATGATGCTAAACTGCTGTATCCGCCTGTACAGCAGCCTTATCCTCCGCTCTGGTTCGGTGGTTCATCTGAAGCTGCTCAAGAACTGGCTGCTGAGCAGGTCGATACTTACCTGACCTGGGGAGAACCGCCTGCAGCAGTAGAAGAAAAAATCCAGACCATGCAGGCTAAGTCCGCTGCAAAAGGACGTCGTCTGAACTATGGCATCCGTCTGCATGTAATTGTACGTGAAACCAGTGCAGAAGCCTGGGCCGCAGCTGATGAACTGATTCAGTATGTAGATGACGCTACGATTGCCGCTGCGCAACAAAAATTCCGTCAGATGGACTCAGTAGGTCAACGTCGTATGGCTGAATTACATAATGGCGATAAGAGCAAACTGGAAGTATCACCAAACCTCTGGGCTGGGGTAGGTCTGGTTCGTGGAGGTGCCGGGACTGCGCTGGTCGGTGACCCGCAGACTGTAGCAGACCGTATTCAGGAATATGCAGATTTGGGTATTAATACCTTTATTTTTTCAGGTTACCCACATCTGGAAGAGTCTATTCGCTTTGCTGAACTGGTCTTTCCTTTACTGCCATTACAGACCCGTAAAAAGCTGGCCCAGCCTAACTTGACCGGTCCATTCGGTGAGATTGTTGCCAATAATTATGTACCTGATCGGCTAGCAGATAATAAAATTGTTAAGGAAGGGTCATGATGCAAAAGAATAGCATAGATAACTACGTTTCACGTGGAACAGGTGTATTTAGAAAACATCTGCTGCCTTGGTTAGTGCCCTTATTATTACTTGTTCTGTGGCAGCTTACTTCAATGAGCGGCTTACTGCAAAGCCGGATTTTGCCTGCCCCTACAGCCGTACTTACAGCTTTCTGGTCTTTACTCATCAGTGGTGAACTGTGGCAGCATGTCAAGGTGAGTACGGCCCGGGCATTGACTGGTCTTGCTGTGGGTGGAGGTCTAGGTTTATTGCTCGGCCTATTAAATGGTTCTTCCAAGATAGCCTCGAATCTTCTGGATACTACTTTGCAAATGCTACGTAATATTCCGGCTCTGGCGTTAATTCCTCTTGTTATTTTATGGTTTGGAATAGATGAAAGTGCCAAGCTTTTTCTGGTAGCGATAGGTGTATTTTTCCCGATCTATATCAATACCTATCATGGAATCCGATCAGTTGATCCGCAGCTAATTGAAATGGGAAAGAGTTATGGGCTGAATCGTCGCCAGCTTTATCAGCAAATTATTTTACCAGGCGCTATGCCTTCTATACTGGTCGGGCTACGCTTTGCTTTGGGTCTGGTCTGGGTATTGCTTATTGTTGCCGAAACAATTTCTGCGCAGTCAGGAATTGGCTATATGACCATGAATGCCCGTGAGTTTTTGCAGACTGATATTGTACTGGTCGGCGTTCTCCTGTATGCCCTTTTAGGCAAGCTGGCAGATATTCTGGCTCAAGGACTGGAACGCTATCTGCTGCGCTGGCATCCCGGCTATCAACAATAGGAACAGGAATATACTAATGAGCAATTTAAATATACCGCTATCAGTTGATATAGAAGCTAAGCCAAGTACGAATTTTACCACTCAGCCGCAGAATGGAGCAGAAATTGTGGTTGAGCAGCTTCATAAGTTTTATGGGCAGGTTAAAGTTCTTGAGGAACTAGATCTGCATATTCAGGCGGGAGAATTTGTAGCAATCGTGGGACGTAGCGGATGTGGCAAGAGTACTCTACTACGTCTAATTGCTGGCCTGGAAGCAGCAAGTTACGGTGAAATAAAATTCAAGTCTGCACAGAATTTTCGTGAAGGTATTACCACAGATGATATTCGGGTTATGTTTCAGGATTCACGTCTATTGCCATGGAAGACTGTCGAGAAGAATGTACAGCTAGGTTTGGCCCATAACCGTCATGCCCATGCAGTAGCTCTACTCAAAAAGGTGGGGCTCGCTGAAAAAGCCAGTAACTGGCCTGCACAACTTTCAGGCGGACAACGGCAACGTGCTGCTCTGGCTCGAGCTTTATCCCATACGCCACGAGTTTTATTACTGGATGAACCCTTAGGCGCACTTGATGCCCTTACCCGGCTTGAAATGCAAAATCTGATTGAACAGTTATGGCGTGAGCAGGGCTTCACAGCTGTTTTAGTCACTCATGATGTTGCTGAAGCAGTACAACTGGCTGACCGGATTATTCTACTGGATAAAGGCCAGATTGCTCATCATTTTAAGATTGATTTACCACGGCCCCGTAAAAAGAGTGTCCAGTTCACCGAGCTGGAGCAGCAAGTTTTAGATGCAGTATTAGCCACCTAAACTCATACACGCCAACAGCCATCTTGAGATGGCTGTTTTATACATGAGGCTATATAAACAAGATATCTTTTAACAAGAAGGTAAAGATCATAACTTCTTTTACAGTATAGTCATGAAAAACTCATTCTATACTAAATATAATTATTAAAATCAATTTCTTAAACTTATAAAAAATATATTTGGTACTTTAAAAAAGATTTTTCATTTAATTTTTACAGCTAAAAATAATTTTATTTTAAAATTATTTTTTAAGCTAATTTGTTATTAACTATCAATTTATTAGGGGTTACTTTTTTTACCAAATGTTAAAAAAGATGTTTAATTCAGCATATTGGAAGAATTACTTTGCAAAATTGTGCACAAATCGACCCATTTGTCTTACAATTATGACTTTATCGATATTTGTGGGGAACAATGGAACAAAAGAAGAGCACTCAAAAACGGAATTTACTTTTAAATGCAGCTCTAGACGTTTTTTCTACCTATGGTTTTAACGGGGCAAGCCTGGATGAAATTGCTCAGCTGGCCGACATGCATAAGTCAAATATTTTTTATTATTATGAAAATAAAGAGGCTTTATATGTTGAGGTACTTACTACAGTACTCCAGAAGTGGCTGGCTCCTCTACAGTCGCTTGAAGTAGACCTTGAGCCGGCTGAAGCATTAGCTAATTATCTAATGCTCAAGATCGAGGTTTCACGTCACCAGCCTAAAGCCTCCAAGCTGTTTGCACTAGAAGTTATTCAGGGTGCACCACATATTTTATCTATTTTAAAAGGCCCGCTGAAAAAACTATTTAAGCGTAAGGCTAAAGTGATACAGAACTGGCAGGAACAAGGAAAAATTTCTGCAGGTATTGATCCGGAATTGCTGATTTTAAATATCTGGGCAATTACCCAGAATTATGCTGATTTTAGTACTCAAATTGAAATGGTGATGGGAAAAACGCTTAAAAGTAAAAGCACCTACCAGAGGACTATCGAACATACCATCCATCTGATGCTCTATGGTATTTTACCGCGCTCTGAATATAGCCCGGTCACGCTTTCAACCGAAGTTTTCGAAGCTAACCAGAATTAATGCTTCAGCTCTTTAATTCTGGCCTTTTTACTTGTTCTTTACGATTGAAATGAAAGTTTTGCCTGCTGGTATAAATCCAACAGTTTATGCGCTCCCAACAGCAGATTATTTTCCCAATCCAGATGTGCTGTGGTGTTGGCACCATCACTAATATATTTGACAGATACCAGGCGTACTCCAAGTTTTTTACAAACTTTAGCCAAGGCATAACCTTCCATATCCACCAGATCACAAGACACTTTAGGCAAGCCTGTTTCGAAGGAGTCACCAGTTCCACAGATTCCTTTAGGCAATTGATCGAAGTATGAAACCAGTTCAATACACCCTGGTATTTCCTCATCCATTGGAGTAATGCCCGGGACAAAACCTAAAGGAGAGACATCCATATCACGTTGTACAAAACTGCTGACCTCGACCAGTGAGTGGGTATCAAATTGACTACTGCCTGCGGTACCTAAGTTAAAAAGTATTTTACATCCAGTATGTTGAATCACCTCATAGGCTTTAAATGCTGCATTGACCTTGCCAATACCGCTGTAATGAACCTGAATACCGGCCTGCTCAAACAGTCCTTTAGATTCACTTGGGAGCGCCATGATGAGTGCAGATTGCTCTACCATTTAGAAAACTCGTTAAAATTTGATTATTAGAAAATAAACTTAAGTTAGATTCAATTTTTTATATTAATTTAGTTTAAAAAAAACTCAATCTTTCAAGCTATAGTCTTTATACATTAAAAATATTCTTATTATTCATAAAACTAATTTGTATTTTTATTAATCAACTCTATAATTATTTTAATTTGTTATTTTTTGTATTTAAGGAAGTCCTATGAAAATTTTAGTATTAAAAGGGGTATGTATCTTAATTGTACTTGCAGCACTACTTAGTTTAGGACAAGGAATCTTTCATCTTGACTTATTTTTTGTCTTGATCGGCTTATTACTCGGTATAGCGGCCTGGCTTATTAAGGCCGAATATAGCCAATATCAATCAGATCCATTTCAATAAGCTAATTTCCTGATAGATAGTTATTTAAATAAATTTAAAATGACAGATAGTTTTAGACTGCCTGTCATCATTATTATTAATTACCAAATTCTTTTCTTTGCAGAAAGCTTTTCAGGCAAGGTGAGAACAACAGGTTGCCACGATAAAACCCTTGTACTGTCTTAGGGGCTACAACCACCCAGAGTATGATTAAAATATAGGCCAGGCTAGAGGCAATATTATGTAATATAGCGAGCTGAAGCTGCTGGCCCAGAGTGTAAATGGCCAGTGTATACACCCCTAATGGAAAGATTAAACCCCACCACCCCAAATTGAAAGGTAGACCTCTTTTTATATATTTTAAGGTCGTCAATACTGCAAGGCCAAGCCACCAAAGCCCAAACCCCAGTAGAATCAAGCTGCTGGCAGTACCTGCATACTGCAAAAACATGCCTAAATCTTTCTGTCCAATAAAAGTTAGAATGCGTGGTGCCTGTGATCCTAAGCTCAGTAAAGCCAATGCACCCGTTCCAATAGAACCTAATGCCAGCCAGCTGCTAATCGCCATATCTTTAGAAGGTAACTGATGCAGGGCAAGTCTTAACATCAGAATAGTTAATATGGCAAAAGCTGGCAGTACTGAAATTCCCCATAACCCATAACTGGCGATCAATATAGCCACTGTCTGCTGGCTTATAGCCAGATATTGTATTAATACTCCACCTGAGTTTGCTGCCACCTCACAGGCTACAATCGGTAATAGCCAGATCGCTGTCATACTGTGTAACTGGTGCTGCTGGCAACTAAACATACAAAAAGGTACTAACCAGGCAATTCCCACTGCCATAACGACATCGATATACCAAAGCAGTTTGGCTATTTCTAGTGCAGAATCGCCATATAGCGGCAAACCGTATTTTAAAAATCCATTTACAAGAGTGGCCAAGCCCATAGGAATAGCACCCAGAAACAGACTCATGTTTGAATGAAAAAAGATTTGTCTGGCTTCGGTAGGATAGAACAACCAGCGCAGGCTATAAAGCAGACTAAAGCTGATAAATAAGATAATATTGATTTGCCAGAGGAAAGCACCTCCTAACCACAGATTAATTGAACCAGATGACAGTTCAGGTAAAATAAGTGCTACTACACCCGTTCCCATAGTGACGGTAAACCAGTTAGGTGTGAATTGACGAATGATATCTCGTGGCTGCCCTAGCTG
>NZ_DBUF01000014.1:58860-60208 GCF_002307755.1 Acinetobacter sp. UBA1297 | reverse complement strand
GTAAAAACACAACAACAAGACGAAACTGTGAGAATATGGCAATATATGACCTTTCAAATTTTGCACTGATTTCTTCGCCCATGAAGCTGCTCCGTCTGAATGCCCTGATGCCCGATTTTCAGCTGCCTGCAACTGCAGTGACAATTGGCAATTTTGATGGTGTCCATCTTGGACATCAGGCCATGATTGCTCAGCTTAAAACTGTTGCTGCCCAGAAGAATTTAAAAACACTGGTTATGCTGTTTGAGCCCCAACCACTAGAATACTTCAAAGGCTACGAAGCCCCTCCCCGTATCAGCTCACTACGTGAAAAAGTAGAGTATTTGACTGAACTTGGTGTGGACTATATTGCTGTAGCCAAATTCGATGACCAGTTCCGTAGCATGAGTGCAGAAGGCTTTGCGTCCCTTTTAAAAGATAAGCTTCATGCTCATAGCTTGGTATTGGGTGATGATTTTCATTTTGGAAAAAACCGGCAAGGCAATAGCGAATTTCTAAAAAACTATGGCTTTGCAGTCACTAATCTGAATACTGTCGACTTTCAGGGAGAGCGAGTCAGTTCGACACGGATCCGGCAGGTATTACAGCAGGGTGACCTGACTCTTGCTGCCCAGCTTTTAGGACGTCCCTACAGTATGGTGGGTCGAATTCAGTATGGTGACCAGATTGGGCGTACCTTAAATTTCCCGACCATTAATGTAGGGATGAACCGGCATAAGCCCTGCCTGCATGGGATTTATGCGGTAGAAGTAATCTCTGAGCATAGTTCTCTTGCTGCCAGAGTACGTCTGGAACACCCAGATTTACCCGGAATTGCAGGTTATGGACCGGAGAGTTTATTTGGTGCCGGACATGTGGGAACACGGCCCGCAATTCAGCAACAACAGCCAGAGTGGCGATTAGAAATACACTTTCCTGAGGTTTCTGCTAATCTGTATGGCTTGCTGGTGCGGGTCACTTTTTTAAAATATCTGCATGGTGAAGTAAATTATCCTTCGCTTGAAGCATTAAAGACCGGAATTGATAATGATATAGCCAAGCTCATTGAGTTTCGTAGAAATACCCCCAAATTCCCTGTTTAAATTCTGTTTTTTTTGATTGTAAAACCCGTCAGCGTTCAAGCTGATTGAACTGGAAGACAACTTGCATGAGCGATAAGCAAACTCCTGAAAATGCTGTGGATTATAAAGCCACACTAAATCTGCCGGGCACTGAATTTGCCATGAAGGCAAATCTGGCAGTACGTGAAGTAAAATGGTTAGAAGAGTGGTACGCCGACAACATTTATCAGCAGATTCGCACATCGCGTATTGGCAAGAAAAAATATATTCTGCATGATGGCCCTCCT